>JABFVJ010000397.1 GCA_013362835.1 Nonomuraea sp.
CTGGAGCGCGGCCCATTCGGCGGCGGTGACGTGGTCGATCGGGGCTTCGCTCAGCGGAATGCGGGAGCGGTGCAGGAATGCCTGGCCCAGAAGCCGGTTGCCGGTGGCGTTGGCGCGGGCGTTTCCCTTGCGGATAGCGGCGTCGAACTCCACCACGTCTGCCCACTCGGCAGGAGAGTTGTCGCGGATATGTCGCCACTGGGCGTTACCGTGAAATGGACATCCAAGGCAGCTCGATTTCGGAGTGTCGGCCAATCCGAGCGAGGACAGGTAACGGATGCAGTCGCTGCGTGACCAGCCTATATCGATGAGCGGGTGCCGGTTGCGCATGTACTTCACGTCCGCGTCCTTGGCGCGGTGGAATTCGTCCGTCGAGATGCCCACCCACTGCTCCACAAACGTGTCGCGTGGAATGCGGGCGGGGTAGGGGTAGCCGAGGAGTTCGCGAACCTTCTTCTTGATCGGTTTTATCTTATATTCGCCTGTGCATTGCCTCCGGGTCATCCCTGCCTTGCCGTCCTGATTGAGAATGTAGAGCGGCATGGAGGCGAATCTGTGATCGGGGTCTAGCGCATCACTGCGAATGTTCCCGGACGTCACGCGCAGAATGGGGATACCTGCCGGTTTGGCTACCTGCCGCTCCAGGCGGTCGAGATGGGAATACACGGCATTTGGTTCCCATCCTGTATCGGCGAAAATGGCGTAATCGACCCTGGGGAGAATTCCTTCGGCTGACAGGGCGAGCATGGCGCTGGATTGAATTCCGGCGCCGAGCGAGATCGATCGGAATACGGGGTTGTCGGAAATGGGGACGTCCTTGCGGTGAATGGGGCGCTGGCGATGGCGGGTGGTCAGCGGCGGGGAGTGGAGGCGCGATGCCCGGCGGGTGACGGCGGAGCCGGTGCCGTGGAGGGGGCGCGGGGTGCGGCGAAGGCGGGGCGTACTTCGTCGAGACCGGCAGCGAGGTCGCGGGCGGTATCCGTGGCCGTACGCAGCCATTCCCAGGTGGGGGCGGGGAGTTGGCGCCAGTGGGCGTTGTTGCGAGCCCATTCGAGGATCTCGGCGGCGTTGCGCAGCTGCTCGGCGAGCTGGGCCAGCACAGCGTGCTGTTGGTCTGGGTCGCGGGCGGTCGTCAGGGACTGCAGGAGTTCGTCGAGGGCGGTGGGCACCGGGCCCGGGTCGTCGGGTAGTCCGTATAGCCGGGCGTGCAGGGACTGGGCGATGCCGTTCGCGGGGCCGCCGGATGAGCGGTGGTCGTAGCGCGGTGCGGCCAGGCGGCGCAAGGCGAAGTGGACGACGACGTCGCGGGGCGTGGCGTCGGGATGGACCTGGGCGGCCAGGGCGAGCGCGATGTCGTGCGCGGTGGGGGTGTCGGAGGTCGTGAGGGCTCCCGGGGTGTGGGGTGTGGTTCAGCGAGCGCGGCTGACGACAGCTGCGGGCTGGGGCGCTGCGGGGCGCCTGGTACTCAAGGCGGCGGGCCGGGGGTACGCGAAGGAGGCTGCGAGATCACGGCGCCCGGCCGGGCTAAGGTGTACGCGCTCGTCCACGAGCCACAGGTGGCAGTCCTCGCGCGTGATCAGCCCACGGCTTTCCAGGGCGCGGATGGTGCTGATGCTGAAGCGGACGCCCTCGCGGCGGTGGTAGGGCCGGCCGTCGCTGATGGTCACGTCCCCGCGGGCGATGGCGTGCAGCGTGCTGCTCTGAGTGCGGGACAGTGCGGACGGCTGGTGCTCGGGCAGGTAGCCGTAGTGGCGGCGTTCGGCAACGTACTGTTCGGCACTCGCCACGGCGTCAAAGGCGCCGAGATCGGTGAGTTCGGAAACCAGGGTGAAGCGCCGGCCGATCTCCTGTCGTGCGTCCGGCTCGCTCGGGACCGCCAGGAAGCCGTCGCCCAGATCCATGGGCAGTCCTGCCTGGGCATGGATGAGGATGTCCTCGGCGTCGATGAGGTGGTCGGCCGCGTCAGTGGCCAGGTGGGCGAGCTGACGGATCCGGGCGTACACAGCGCGGATGACGGGGCTGTGGTACATCGACTCCTTGTTGAGCGTGGTGACGATGTTCAGGGCCGCGTTGGCCAGCGCTTGGGCGCCGGCCGTCTGGGTGTTCAGGATGGTGGCGGGCCGGTTCCCGTTGACCGCATGTCGCAGATGCAGGTCGTGGAAGCGGGTGAAGTCGGAGGCCAGAGCGAGGAGTTGCTCGGCCGGTTCGAGGGAGACGGTCTTCTCGGGCAGGGGTGGCTCCGGGAGGGGTGGTCAGCGGGGGCGGGCGAGCTGCGCGAGGGCGTGATCGACGTGAGGGTTGATCGCGGCTCCGCGGACCGGGGTGATCAGGTTGCTGTGCTTGTACTGGGTGCTGAGGGGCACGTCGGCGAAGGCCCGCTCCACCGCTGTGGGTGCGGCCAGGTGGGCGAAGAAGTTCCGCACGAGCGCCTCGGGGGCGTCGCGGGTGAAGGTGGCCAGCGGCTGCTTCTCGAAGAAGGCGTGCCAGGCCCGCCAGGCGATGTCCTCGTCGGGCGTGTGGATGAGCTGGCAGTACCCGTCGGGCGAGGTGAGGACGCGGTCCTCGACGGTCCACAGGTGGAGCGTCGCGAGCTGGTCCGGCGGCATGTCCGTGATCGGGATGCGCTCGGCGTGCCGGGTGTCGCCGAGCAGCTGGGGCAGAGCCTGGGTGACGGCGGCGACGGCTTCCAGAGGAGTCTGCCGGCTGAACTGCACCTGCCAGTACGGCTCGTGGTGCGTGATCGTCCACCACGGCCCGAGGGGGTGGACGGGGTCGAAGTCGACGAACATGCCGCCGTCGGGACTGTCGATCTTGACGTGTCCGGTGGCGGCGTCATGCTGCGGGGTCCAGCCGAAGAGGTGGATCAGCGGGCCGATCGCGTCTGCGAGCCGGTCACCCGCGCCCGCCATATATCGCGGGGATACCAGGACCCGGTCGTCGGGTCCGTACGCGGTCACCGGCGGGCTCCCTGCGTGACCACGGTCTTGGGCCCGGCGGCCACTTGGGTCGCAAGCCGAGCGGTCGGGCGCGGCTGGGCCAGGGCCTGCTGCCCCTGCTCGGTGACGGAGATCTTCTGCCCTCCCGCCCACAGGGAAGTGCTGGTGTCGTGGGTGACGAGTCCGCGCTTTTCCAGGGCCCGATAGGTGGCGATGGAGACGCGGGTGCCGTCGTTGGTGGCGACGCGGGTTACGCCCAGTCCGCGGGTGCCGCTCTCGTACAGGTAGCCCCCGCCGTTCAGGGCGGTGAGGGCGTCGTACTGGGCCGCAGTGGGCGCGGGGCCTGTCGTCTGCTGTACGGCCGCCGGCTTGTTCTTGTGCGCGGTGGACAGGTCCTCGGTGATGCCGTGGGCGAGGTAGTGGCAGCCGATGACGCACAGGTCGAGCTGGTGGACGGCATCGTCGAGGTGGCCGTTCATCTTCGGGATGGCCTCGGCGTGCCGGACGGTGCGCACGGCCGCGTCGTCGGCCGGGTAACCGGCGAACTGGGCGCCCTCGTACGGGTTGGCGAGCACCACATGGGCCAGGTCGGTGCCGGCGAGCGATGACGAGGACACGACCGAGGCCATCAGCTCCAGGCCGGCCCGGCTGCCGGCGATGCTGGTGTACGTGCTGTTGTCGAGTGCGGTCAGGCGCACCAGGGCGGTGGCCGTGAGGTCCTGCGCCTGCAGGAGCAGGGGGCTGATGTGGCGCAGCGCGTCCGTGCCGGGTGTGTAGGAGATGTCGCGTACGCGCGCCTTGAGGGTTTCGAAGTCGTCGGCCAGCTGCTTCAGTTGGCGGACCTGCTCGTTCAGGTCGAGTGGGGGCGTGGGGATGGATGGCTCCTGTGGTTCAGCGGCTTCGCGTGGTGGCTTGCCCGGCGGCGGGCAGGGGGCGGGGTGTGGTTCCGGGCGCGGTGCGCGGCCCGGCGGGAGGCGCGTCGATGACCGAGGCGAGGGCGGTGATGCCGGCCGAGGTGAGGCGTACGCGGTCCAGGGGCGGGCCGCCGACGTAGGCGGCGCGTGCCGTGCCCGTCGTCCTTTCAGCCAGCCCCTTTGTCTCCAGGGCGCGCAGGGTGCTCATCAGCACCTTGGGTTCGCGGGAGCGGGTGAACTCGCGGCCCAGGGAGCTGCTGGCCGTTACGTGTCCGCAGGCGATCTCGGCCAGGGCGGTGCGGTGCGCGGCACCGAGCTGACCGTGGGGTGCTGGTGCAGTTGCCGAGCGCCGCCGCCTGGTCTCGGAGGCCAGCGTCACGGCGCTGGTGACGGCGGCTTCCGGAGCCAGCGCGGTCAGTTCGCGGGCGGAGCGGGTGTTCAGGTCCATCGAGGCGTCGGCGAGGACGACGAGCTGCCTTAGCCGCATGACGACCTCGGTCAACTCCTCGCTCTCATAGAGCCGTTCGCCTTGGATGGCCTTGATGGCGGTCCCGGTGGCGGAGGCCAGGCGGTGTGCGGAGTTGGCGTAGGTATCCGGCAGCGGTGCGCCTGCGGCATGCAGGAGGAGGTCGAGCGCGTCGTTGTGCTGGGTGTACTGGTCGGCCAGCTGGAGCAGCCGTTCGACGGGCGTCGGCGGTGGCGCCACATCGAACAGCAGGGCGTCGGCGAGGGATTCGGTCATGCGCGAGACCGGTGAGAAGGCGCGGGCGCGGAGGACGGTGCCGGAGTGGCGCCGGGCTTCGATACCTGCTCGGCCGGGCTGTGCGAGGCCGATGCGAAGGATTCGAGGACGGCGGCAACGTCGGCGATGTGCCTGGTGCAGGCGAGTGCCTGCTGGTTGGTCGCGCGGTGAGTGATGGCCTGCAGGGTGACGTCGGAGTCGCTGTTGCCGCATTCGAGGCAGCAGCGGTGATCGGGGTTCCAGTCGTCGGGGACGTCGTGGATCAGTGGCATAGGGGGTCCAGGTGGGCAGGCGGGCGGTGTGCAGAGGGAGGGTGAGGAGGCCGGCGGTTCTACGCGGCGGGGCCGAAGTCGGACTGCTTCGGGGCGGCCTTGGCGATGGCGCGGGCGGTGATGCCCTTGGAGGCGCGGGCGGAGGCGGCGGAGAGCGCGTCCGCGCCGGGCTCGAGATACCAGGGGCGAAGGTCGAGCATGGCCGCGCGCATGCCGGTGGCGAACGCGAGCGCGGTGCCCTTGGGCAGCGCACGGATGGCGTCGGCGGCCAGGATGCGTTCCTGGCGCATGGACACGGAGGTGGACTTGCCGGACTCCGAGGTCGAGGTGGACGTCGTCTCGACGTCGTGGTCGCCGATCAGGCGGGAGAGCTTGTCGGCGAAGTCGGGGTCGTCGATACCCGAGCCGATGACCTTGATGGTGGAGGCGGACCACATGGCGTCCATGCCCGCGTCGCCCCACACTTTCTGGCCCTGCCTATAGCTCTGCAGGATGGTGATCGGGATGATGCCGCGCGAGCCCAGGTGGGAGTACAGGTCGGGAAGGTCGCTGATCTTGCAGACGTTGGCGGCCTCGTCGAGGATCGCGAGCATCGGCGGGTCCAGGCGCCCGCCGGCCCGTTCGGCCTGTGCTGTCGCGGAGCGCATCACGCTGTCCGCGCACGCGGCGATGAGGGCCGAGGCTCCGCCTCCGCCGTCCTTCGACAGCAGGTAGAGCGTGTCCGTCGAGGTGACGAACGCGGAGGGCCGGAACTCGGGCACGTCCTTTTGGGGTGTCACCCAGGCGGCGATCTCCGAGTTCAGCAGGGCGGCGGCGTACTGGCGGGCCGTCTCGTAGATGCCGTCGCGGGTTTCTGGCGGCCCTTCCACGGTGCCCTTGAGCTGGGCGGCGACCGCGGCGAACTTGTGGTCGCGCAGGATGTCGAGCGGGGTGCGGTCGGCGGGGAAGGCGAGCCAGGCCATCACGTCGGTGATCGGCCGCTCGTCGAGCGCCGCGGCCAGGAACAGCTGACTCAGGATGTTGCTGCCGGCCTTCGACCAGAAGTCGCCCTGCTGGGACGCGTCCACGCTCGCGGCGAGGAAGTGCCCGGCCAACCGC
>JABFVJ010000509.1 GCA_013362835.1 Nonomuraea sp.
CGCGGGCGAGGGCCCTGGTGAAGCTCTTGGGACGCAGCCCGATGATCAGGTCGCGGTCTCCGGTCCGTACGGGGACCATGCGGGGACGTCCCGGCTTCAGGGCGATGGCCAGCAGCGCGAGGCCGATCAGCGTGGCGAGCGCCGCGCCGGCCAGGAACCACGGGTCCGGCCACGGCGTCGAGCCCGCCCAGCCGAGCATCGTGTCGTAGGGCAGCCACTTCAGCGGGCGGCCGACCAGCGCGGAGATCGTCTCGGCGGCGACGAGCAGGCCCAGCAGAGTGAGCAGCACCGCGACGATGATCGCGGGCACCCGCCGCTGCGGCCGGAAGGCCCGCACCGCCGCCCGATCCGCCACCTTGTCCCGCGCGGGCGCCGGAACCGGCTCCGCCCGGCCGGCCGGATCGCCCGGCCCCGGCGTCAGGTCCGCCCGGTTCGCGCCTGACTCGTCCGGTGGCAGGCCGCGGTCGCCGGGCGGGAGGTCGCAGGTCATTCCGGGCCTCCGTCCAGGTCGGTCATGGTCACGTCGAGGCGGGTGACGGTCAGGCCGGTCTGCATTGCCACCCGGTTCCGTACGTGCTCGCGCAGCCGCGCCGCGACGGCGTGCAGCGGGGCCGGGTAGGCCACGGTCACGTTCAGCTTCACCGTGGCCCGGTCGCCGCGCACCTCGGCGCTCGTCGAGCGCGTCCACGGCATGCCGCCGAGCCGTACGTCCCGCACCTCGGGAACCTCGCGCGCCGCGCAGCAGGCGATCTTGGCGACCACCCGGTCGGTGATCTCCGTACGGCCGCGCCGCTCGGGCTCGGCCGTCGGCGCGAGCCGCTGCCGGGGGACCGTCACCCGCGGCGCGGCGGTGGTCATCTGCGCCTCGCGGTCAGGCCCGACAGGTTCACCTCGCCGGACTCGGCGATCTTGCCGACCAGGAAGCCGACCGCGCCGAGCACGAGGACGAGCAGGAACGCGCCGAGCCCGCCGAAGGCCCCGGCGAGCCCGAGGATGATGCCGACGGCCATGCCGATGACCGGAATCCAAGGGACGTTGCTCATGATCTCTCCACCACGTCGTCGATGCGTACGTTGACAGGACGGCCTCCGGCCAGGTCCGACACGGCCCGGCGGACCTCGTCGGCGGTCTCCGGCAGCGGCCGTTCCAGGGTCGCGACGAGGGCGATCTCCACCTTGCCCTCGTCGGCGCACACCCCCATGACCCGCTCGCCCGGCAGATACGTCGCCACCGTCCCGAAGGGCCCGCCGGACAACCCCGCCACCCCCGAGCACCCCCGGACCCGCCCGGCGAACGCCTCGGCCTCGGCCTTGGCGTCGTCCTGGGCATCGGCCCTGGTGTAGGCCATCGCCCCGGTGCCGGGCCCGGTGTAAGCCGTCGCGCCGCCCCCGGCCGTCGGGCCAGGGCCGGTGCCGGGCCCGGTGTCGGGGCCGGTGTCGGGGCCGGTGGGGGCCGTCGGCGGGGTCATTGGACCCGGGGCTCCGGCTGCTCGGTGTCGTCGCGGCGCCCGTCTCCCCGCCCCCGGTCGCGGTCCTGGCCGGGCAGGTGCACGTCGTCCACCTTGATGTTGACCTCGGTCACCTCAAGGCCGCACATGCGTTCGACGGCGGCGATGACGTTCCTGCGGACGGCCGCGGCGAGGTCGGGGATGGCGGTGCCGTACTCGGCGACGAGGTCCAGGTCGACCGCGGCCTGGCGTTCCCCGACCTCGACCGCCACCCCCTGGGCGACGTTCTTCTCCCCGCCGACCATGCCGCGCATGCTGCCGAGCGCCCTGGCCGCGCCGCCGCCCATGGCGTGCACCCCGGACACCTCGCGCGCCGCCAGCCCGGCGATCTTGGCGACGACCACGTCGTCGATGCTGGTCGTGCCCATGTCGGTGACCAGTGAGGTCGCCGAGCCGCCGTCCTGCGTTCTGGCCCGCGGTACGGCAGAAGTCTGGTTGACCATCGTGTCCGGCACGTTCCGTCACCCCCCTAGATGTCTCTAGTAAGCAGAGATATCCGCCTAATCACGACTGATGCCTTATAAAACGGACTCTGGGGGCATTTATGGATAGTTTCTGACCTTCTGGCCCTGGGCGGACCTCTCCGGCGTCGGCGATAGCCTTGTCAGGTGCGTATAGCGAGGTTCTCCACAGGCGAAGGCGTCACGTTCGGCGTGGTCGAGGGCGGTCCTGGAGAGGAGTTCATCTCCACGGTCTCCGGCCATCCGTTCGGCCAGGTGCAGTTCACCGGTGAGCGCTTCCCGCTGTCCCAGGTGAAGCTGCTGGCCCCGATGCTCCCGAGCAAGGTCGTCGCCATCGGCAGAAACTACGCCGAGCACGCCCGCGAGCTGGGCAACGAGGTGCCCGACGAGCCGCTCATCTTCATGAAGCCGTCCACGTCGGTGATCGGCCACGGCGAGGCCATCGCCTACCCCACCACGCTGTCCGACCGGGTCGACTACGAGGGCGAGCTGGCCGTGGTGATCGGCCGGCTCTGCCGCGACGTCCCCGTCGAGCGGGTGAAGGACGTCATCTTCGGCTACACGTGCGCCAACGACGTCACCGCCCGCGACCTGCAGAAGAAGGACGTGCAGTTCACCCGGGCCAAGAGCTTCGACACGTTCTGCCCGATCGGGCCCTGGATCCAGACCGATCTCGACGCCGCCGACCTGGCGCTGACGACCACGGTCAACGGCGAGGTCCGGCAGAGCGGCCGCACGAGCCAGCTCATCCACGACATCCCCGCGCTGGTCGCCTACGTCAGCGCGGTCATGACGCTGATCCCCGGCGACGTCATCCTGACCGGCACCCCGGCGGGCGTCGGCCCCCTGGAGATCGGCGACGAGGTCAGCGTCGGCATCGAAGGCATCGGCACACTGACGAACAAGGTGGTCTCTCGTGACTGATCTACGGGTGCGCTTCGCCCCGTCCCCCACCGGCATGTTCCACGTCGGCGGCGCCCGCACGGCGCTGTTCAACTGGGCGCTCGCCGAGCAGTCCGGCGGCCGCTTCGTCCTGCGCGTCGAGGACACCGACGCGACGCGCAACCGTCCGGAGTGGACGGAAGGCATCATCTCCGCGCTCGACTGGATCGGCATCAACGGCACCAACCCGGTGTTCGAGGGCCCCTACTTCCAGTCGGCCTACGAGCCGCAGCACCGCGAGGCCGTGGCCGAGCTGCTGGCCGACGGCCGGGCGTACCACTGCGACTGCACCCGCGAGGCGCTGGTGGCCCGCACCGGCTCCGAGCACAAGGGCTACGACGGGTTCTGCCGCGAGCGCGGCCTCACCGAGGGCGCGGTGCGCTTCCGCACCCCCGACGAGGGCGTCACCGTGGTCGAAGACCTGATCAGGGGCAACGTCGAGTTCCCCAACGAGGCCCAGGAAGACTTCGTGATCGCCCGCACCGACGGCTCGCCCCTCTACGTGCTGGCCAACGCGGTCGACGACATCACCCAGAACATCACCCACGTCGTCCGCGGCGAGGAGCACCTGGGCAACGCGGCCAAGCAGGTGCTGCTGTGGCCGGCGCTCGGCGCCAAGCCGCCGGTCTGGGCCCACCTGCCGGTGATCGTCAACGAGCAGCGCAAGAAGCTCTCCAAGCGCCGCGACAAGGTGGCGCTGGAGGACTACCGCGACGAGGGCTACCTGGCCGAGGCCATGGTCAACTACCTCATGCTGCTCGGCTGGGGCCCCGGCGAGGACCGCGAGATCATGCCGTGGGCCGAGATGGTCCCGCTGTTCAGGCTCGACGACGTCAACTCCGCCAGCGCGTTCTTCGACGAGAAGAAGCTGCGGGCCTTCAACGGCGAGTACATCCGCGCGCTGCCGCTGGAGACGTTCGAGGAGCGCTGCGCGCCCTACCTCGACCCCTCCTGGGACCGCGAGCTGTTCAGCAAGGTCGCGGCCCTGGCCCAGACCCGCATCGGCGTGCTGTCGGAGATCAGGCAGAACGTCGACTTCCTCTTCCTCGACGAGCCCGTCTTCGACCAGGCGTCCTGGGACAAGGCCATGAAGAACTCCCCGGAGGAGATCCTCGGCGGCTACCTCGACCGCCTGGAGACGGTCGGCTGGGACCCCGAGTCGCTCAAGGAGGCCCTGGAGGAGGTCGGCGCGCCGCTCGGGCTCAAGCTGGGCAAGACCCAGGCTCCCGTGCGGGTGGCGATCACCGGCCGGACCGTGGGCCTGCCGCTGTTCGAGTCGATCGAGGTGCTCGGCCGCGAGCGTGCCCAGGAGCGGATCCGAGCGGCACTAGCGCGCCTGCGAGGCTGAGCGACGAGCCCACGGCCATCGACAGCCACACACCCGTGACGCCAAGCCACGAGCTCAGCAGATGGGCGAGGGGCAGCTGCACCGCGAAGCCCGCCAGCGTGGCGGCGAGCAGGCGGCTGCCCCTTCCGCTCGCCTGGAGCACCCCGCCGACGGCGATCAGCCCGCCGAACGGCACCAGGTAGAGCGTCATCCACCGCAGGAAGCCCACCGCCACCGCCGGGTCGTCGGTGAACAGCCCGGCCGCCGGCGCGGCCACCAGGTTGAGCACGACCGCGACCACGGCCCCTGTGCCGAGCCCGAGCAGCAGCGGCGACCCCGCCGGCTCCGACCGCGCCGTACGGATCATCGCCGCCTGGCGCAGCGCGTAGAAGACCATGACCCCCGCGAGCATGATCTTCTGGCCGATGCCGTAGCCGGCCACCTGTGACGTGCCGAACCCGGCCACGATCTCCACCAGCGCCAGGCCGATCAGCGAACGGGCCAGGAAATCCCCGGACATCGGCAGGCCGGTACGCAGCACCTCACCCGCGACCAGGCCGTCGCCCTGGGGCACGCGGAGCCGTACGACGGAGGTGACGGCCACCCCCAGCGTGACCAGCCGCGCCGCCACGGTCGCCAGCGCGGCCCCCTGAACCCCCAGGTCCAGGCCGTAGATGAACAGCGGGTCGAGGACGATGACCAGGCCGTTGCAGATCAGGGCGTTGCGCATCGGGGTCCTGGTGTCGCCCAGGCCCTTCAGGACGCCGTCCACGACCGTCTGGGCGAAGTACACGGGCAGGCCGGCGAGGGAGATCAGGAAGAAGTCGGCCGTCGGCCCGGGATCGTCGGTGAACAGCGCCGCCAGCGGCTCGCGCAGCAGCACGCCCGGGACGGCGATGGCGACCGAGAACACGCCCCAGAGCACCCAGCCCGTCCTGATCACCGGACGGATCGGCGCGTGCCCGTCGCGCCGCCCGATCAGCACGGTCACCCCCGTCGGGATCGCCAGGAAGAGCCCGTAGGCCAGGTATTCGGCCGTGGTGCCCACGGTCACGGCCGCGATGGCCGCCTCGCCGAGCCCCGAGACCCAGAGCAGGTCGATCACCCCCACGGCGACCACGGCCGTGAGCAGCTCCACGTAGATGGGAAGGGCCAGCCTGAACATGCGTACCTCGTTTCGTTGTATATCGATTAGAGGTATAGCGTTACGATGCACCGCATGGCAAGCGGCGGTGACCTGACCCTCACCATCCTGGGATTCCTGAACGAACAGCCGATGCACGGCTACGAGCTCAAGGCGCGCCTGGCCGCCCTGACCGGCCACCTGCGCCCGATCAGCGACGGCGCGCTCTACCCCGCCATCTCCCGGCTGGAGGCCAAGGGCCTGGTGGAACGGCACGAGGAGGCGGGCGCGGGGGCGGCGCGCAAACACGTGCTCACGCTCACCGGGAAGGGCCGCGAGGAGCTGCTGCGCCGGCTACGCGAGCCGGGCGACCTCGACGTCAGCGACCAGACACGGTTCTTCGCGCTGCTGACGTTCCTGTCGGCGCTGCCCGACCCCGCCGATCAGGCGCGGGTGCTCAGCCGCAGGCTGGCCTTCCTGGAGGCGCCCGCCAGTTTCTTCTACGAGGGCGGCAGGCCCGTCAGGATCAAGGACGAGCCCGACCCCTACCGGCGCGGCATGCTGGAGATCGCCCGCGCGTCGAGCAGGGCGGAAAAGGAATGGCTCCGGCAGCGCCTTGAGGAGCTGCCGGAGCCGTAGGAAAGGGGATCAGTCGAGGCCGCGGCGGGCGAGCAGCGGCTGGATGCCGGGCTCGCGGCCGCGGAAGTTGCGGAAGGCGGTCAGCGGGTCGAGGCTGCCGCCCCGGGAGAGCAGCTCGCGGCGGAAGTGGTCGCCGTTGGCGCGGGTGAGGCCGCCGTTCTCCTTGAACCACTCCACGCTCTCGGCGTCGAGCACCTCGCTCCAGATGTAGGAGTAGTAGCCGGCGCTGTAGCCGCCGGAGAAGACGTGGGCGAAGTAGTTGGTCCGGTAACGCGGCCTGACCAGCGGCACGTCGATCCCGGCCGCCTCCAGGGCCGCCCGCTCGAACGCCTGGGCGTCGGCCACCGGCTCGCCGGGCGTCAGCTTGTGCCAGGCCCAGTCGAGCAGCGTCGCGGCCAGGTACTCGACGGTCTGGAAGCCCTGGTTGAACTTCTCGGCCGCCTTCATCTTCGCCACCAGCTCGGCGGGCATCGGCTCGCCCGTCTCGTGGTGCTTGGCGTAGTTGGCGAGGACCTCGGGCCAGGTCACCCACATCTCGTTGACCTGCGAGGGGTACTCGACGAAGTCGCGCGGCACGTTCGTGCCCGACACGCGCGGGTAGCGCACCTTCGAGAACAACCCGTGCAGCGCGTGGCCGAACTCGTGGAAGGCCGTGTTGACCTCGTCGTACGTCAGCAGCGTCGGCCCCGAGGCCGGCTTGGTGACGTTGAGGTTGTTCATGACCACCGGCAGCTCGCCGAACAGGTGGGACTGGTCGACGAGGTTGTTCATCCACGCCCCGCCGCGCTTGTTCTCCCTGGCGTACGGGTCGAGCAGGAACAGCCCGAGCGGGCTGCCGTCCTCGTTGAACACCTCGAAGACGGTCACGTCGGGGTGGTAGCCGTGCAGGTCGGGCCGCTCGGTGAAGGTGATGCCGTAGAGCTTGGTGGCGGCGAAGAAGACGCCGTCGCGGAAGACCCGGTTCAGCTCGAAGTAGGGCCGCATCGCGTCGGCGTCGAAGTCGTAGCGGGCCAGCCGCACCTTCTCCGAGTAGTACGACCAGTCCCACGGCTCGATCGCGAACCCGGCCTGCTCGGCCAGCGCCTCGGCCTCCTTGCCGGCGTTGCGCACGGCCGGGCCGACGAGCTGGCCGAGCATCTCCTCGACCGCCTCGACGGTCTTGGCCGTCTGGTCGGCGACCGAGTACGCGGCGTGGCTGGGGAAGCCGAGCAGCGCGGCCCGCTCGGCCCGCAGCGCGGCCATCCTGGCGGCCCGCTCGAAGTTGACCGGGGCGCGGTCGACGCTCAGCTCGTACAGCCTGCGGCGCACCTCGCGGTCGGTGAGCTGGGCCAGGCCGGGCTGGTTGGTGAAGTTGAGCAGCGGCAGGACGTACGTGCCGTCGTCCTTGCGCAGCGACTCGATCCTGGCCTCGTCGAACCCGTCGAGCTCCTTGGGGTCCGTGACGACCAGCGCCGCCTCCGTGGACGCCTTGAGCAGCGTCTGCGCGAACTCCGTGGACAGCTTCGACAGCTCCGCGTTGAGCTCGCGCAGCCGGTCCTGCTCCGGCTCCGACAGGTCGGCGCCGGCCCTGACGAAGTCCTCCCGGTACTTCTCCAGCAGCCACGACTCCTCGGCGTCGGCCGTGGCGACCTGCTTGATCCGCGCCCACAGCGCCCGGTTGAGCCGGATCGCGTCGTTGTGCGCGGTCAGCCTCGGGGAGATCTCCTTCTCGATCTCCATGATCCCGTCGCTGGAGTTGGACGAGGTCATGCTGTAGAAGACCGTGGCCGTACGGTCGAGGATCCGTCCCGAACGTTCGAGCGCGGCGATCGTGTCGTCGAAGGTGGGCGGCTCGGTGCTGTTCGCGATCGCGTCGACCTCGGCCAGCTGCTCGGCCATGCCGCGCTCGAACGCGGGCAGGTAGTGCTCCTCGCGGACGTCGGCGAACGGCGGCAGCTGGTAGGGCAGGCTGCTCGGGGCGAAGAACGGATTCTCGGCCAACGCTGGGGCTCCTCCACGTGGTGTTTTGTCCCCTTCAGCTTGGCACGCCGGAGCCGGTGCTGTGGGCGGCGGAGCACGGCTTCGGCAATCGTTTTGGTCTTACCCCCCGAGCTGGGCTATTCTTTCGGACGTCGCCAAGCGCAACTCCGCGAGGGGTTCGCAGCGGTGGGGTATGGTGTAATTGGCAGCACGACTGATTCTGGTTCAGTTAGTCTAGGTTCGAGTCCTGGTACCCCAGCAAGTCACCGAAACGGATGTCTCACATGAGATGTCCGTTTTTTCATGTCGCCAGCCGGTCGAGGATCTCGCTGATCCGCCGGTATTCCGCCGCAGTCGGCGCGTGCGCCGCCTCCACCGTGTGCACCTCGAAGCGGTTGCCCGGCGTCGCCGCGTCGGCCTCCCTGATCATCCGGTCCTGCAGCGGGAGCGGGATCATGCGGTCGCGGGTGTGCCTGATGTAGGTGCGCGGCACCCGTCCCCAGCCCTCCTTCCCGCCCCGCGCGTCCGCGCTGGAGACCAGCAGGCTCTCGTCGGGCAGCAGCGTGTTGAGCATCGCCAGCAGCTCGCCCTCGTCCGCGTCGGCCATGAGCGCCGCCCTGGCCGCCGCCAGGAACGCCGGGTCGGCCGTCCGCCAGTTCATCCGTATCGCGTTGATCGCGGCGGGGTCGGCGATGATCCCCGCCACCAGCCCCTTCGCGAGGCTCGTGGCGGCCTCGGGGGTCTCCAGGCAGGCGGCGGGGGAGGGCAGCCCGGTGCAGCAGAACGCCGTGTCGTAGACGAGCCTGTCGATCAGCTCGGGCACCTCGTCGGCCGCCTTCGTGATCGTCGCCCCGCCCAGGCTCCCGCCCACCAGGATCACCGGCCCGTACGCCGCGACCCGGCGTACGACGTTCACCGTGGCCTCGACGTAGTCGTCCAGGGTGACTCCCGACACCGGCGAGGGCATGGCGGCCAGCTTCCCCAGGTCCTGGGGCGCCTGGTAGGCGACGCTGAACTGCTCGGCGGCGCCGTGCCCCGGCAGCTCCACGCCCACGGTGCGATGCCCCCGCAGCGTGAGCTCCGGATCCCCCAGGGCCACGCCGTTGGACCCGGTCACGAACACGAAGGTGGTCACTCGCTGTTTGTTCATACGAGGATGTTCGCCCAGGTCACCGGCTGTGCGCATCGACCGTTCCGCCATCCGTGCCGCCGATGCCGGCCGTCAACCGATCGGCTGACCCCCGCATCCTCCGTCCGGCGCGTGCCAGGCTTGGAGCGTGAGCCGACTGCGAGGAGGAGAGCGACTGCTCCACACCGTGCTGGCCTACGGGCTGCTCGCGGTCTCCGTCCTCGACGCCTCCCTTACCGGCGACCAGCCCGACGCCGCCGACGCGCTGACCTCCGTGGCGCCCTGGATCGCCGTCCCCTGGCCCGTCCTGGCCGCCGTCGCCGCGGTCTGGCTCGCCTTCGTCCCCTGGCTGCACCCCCGCCGCGAACGGCTGCCCGCCCTCGTCGTGCTCCACTACACGCTGCTCGTGGGCCTCGCCGCCGCGCTGGTGGCCGCCGACCCGGCCTTCACCGTGTTCGCCTCCCTCGGATACCCCCTGGCCGTCGCGTTGCTCCCCACCCGGCTCGTGATGGCCGGAGTGACGCTCACGGCCGTGGCCGTCGTCGTGTCCCAGGCCGGCCCGGCGGCTCCCGCCGGGCTGTTCACCGTGGCCGGGGGCATCGCCGTCCCCCTGGTCCTGGCCGGCTGGTACGTCTCCGCCGAGAGCGACAAACGCCGCCGGCTGATCGGCGACCTGCGTACCGCCATGGACGAGAACGCCGGCCTGCACGCCAGGCTCCTCGACCAGGCCAGACGGGCGGGCGTGCTCGACGAGCGGCACCGCATGGCGGGCGAGATCCACGACACGGTCGCCCAGGACCTCGTGGTCCTGATCCGCCGGCTCGCCGCCGCCGGCAGCGCCACCGGCGAGGAGGAGCGCCGCCGCCACCTCGCCCAGGCGACGCGGCTCGCCCGCCAGAGCCTGACCGAGGCCCGCCGATCCGTACGTGCCCTCCGCCCCGAGGCCCTGGAGGACGCGAGGCTCCCCGACGCGCTCGGCCGGATGGCCGGGACCTGGGCGAACACCACGGGCGTCCACGTCGCCGTCGAGGTCACCGGCACGCCCGTCGCCCTGGCCGCCGACGTCGAGGCCACGCTGTTCCGCATCGCCCAGGAGGCGCTGGCCAACGTCGCCAAGCACGCGGACGCGTCCAGGGCGGCCCTGACTCTGTCGTACACGGACGAAGTCGTCATGCTCGACATCCGCGACGACGGGCGGGGATTCGAGCCGCAGGCGGCGGCTGACGGCTTCGGGCTGGAGGGCATGCGGAGGCGGGCCCGCGGCCTGGGTGGCACCCTGGAGGTCGAGTCCGAGCCAGG
The DNA here is from genome assembly GCA_013362835.1 of Nonomuraea sp. Next base: position 10,387 of record JABFVJ010000509.1, read on the forward strand.
CCGGGGGAGCGCCGTAGCGGCGATCGTCCCCGTCATACCCGCGGAAGGCGAAGCAACGTGAGGCTGCTCATAGTGGACGATCACCCGATCGTGCGCGACGGGCTGCGCGCCGCCCTCGGCGGCGAGCCCGACCTGGAGATCGTCGGTGAGGCCGGTGACGGCGCCGAGGCCCTCCGACTGGCCGCCGCCCTGGAGCCCGACGTCGTGCTCATGGACCTGCGCATGCCCGGCATGGACGGCCTGACCGCGATCCGCGAGCTGAGCGGGGGCGGGGCGCGCGTGCTGGTGCTCACGACGTTCGACACCGACATCCTGGCCGCGCTGGAGGCGGGCGCCGACGGCTACCTGCTGAAGGACGCCTCGTCGGAGGAGCTGGTGCGGGCCGTGCGGGCCACGTACGCGGGCCAGACCGTCCTCGCGCCCGCGGTGGCCGGGCGGCTGGCCGACCACGTACGCAAGCCGCCCAGAGGCGCGTTGAGCGACCGCGAGCTCCAGGTCCTGCGCCTGGTGGCCGGAGGGGCGACCAACCGGGAGGCGGCCGCCGGCCTGTTCATCAGCGAGGCCAGCGTCAAGACCCACCTCCTGCACGTCTACGCCAAGCTCGACGTCCACGACCGTGCCGCCGCCGTGGCCGAGGCCTTCCACCGCGGCCTGCTCGGCGGCTAGGGTCCCCGGCTCATCGACGAATTCCGCCTGCCCCGGGGCGATCCTCACGGGCAGCTCCGCCCTGGGCGCCCTGATCGGGGCGGTCGCGACGGCGGCCCTGTCCTCCGCGTACGGCTGCGCTGGTCCCGCTGGGCGAGTTCGACCCGTTGTGGGAGCGTGGGCCGATGGGCGACTGGGTTCGGCGCCGCAGACCCGATCTGATGGGCTGATAGCGGTTTGGTTGTGGTCTGCGGGGTGCGGTAGAGTTACCTGCGTTGCCGGGGAGACCCGGCACCAGCTTGTGGACAGGGTCCCGTCGTCTAGTGGCCCAGGACGCCGCCCTCTCAAGGCGGTAGCGCCGGTTCGAATCCGGTCGGGACTACCACTGCCACAAGCTCGCGAAGGTCCCGTCGTCTAGTGGCCCAGGACGCCGCCCTCTCAAGGCGGTAGCGCCGGTTCGAATCCGGTCGGGACTACATCCTTCATCTCCAACGCTCCGGTGCGTCAGCCCCGGGGCGTTTCGCGTTGTACGGGGCCGTGACGGACGAAGGGCCCCGCGCGGATCGCGCGGGGCCCCGGCCGTCGGGCGTCAGGCCGAGGAGCGGGCCTTGAACAGGGCTCGGCGGGCCTCCTTGGCGATCTGCTTGTCCGGGTGGACCTGCGAGATCAGGTCGAGCAGCTCCTCCACGTGAGCGTGCGGGATCTTCCAGATCACTTCCAGCAGGCCGCTGACCATCTCCGGCCCGATGTCGCGCAGGCTGCTGACGAACTCCGACCGGCCGAGGCCCGCCGAGATCGTCCACATGTCGAGGATCAGCCAGTGGGTGTCGTCCTGCGTGGGCTCCGGCGCCCCTTCGACCCCGAGCTGGCTCAGGTGGGTCGCCGCGTACGGCCGCAGGGACGGCTGCTTGAGCGCCGCCTGCCAGGCGGGGACGGCGGCCTCGCCCAGCGTGCCCACCACGCTGGCCGCCTGCACCCGGATCAGCGCGTCGCTCTCGTCCTCGGCGGCGGCGTCGAGCAGCTCCTCGGCGGCCTTCTCCGGCTCCCTGAGCCGCATCCAGGCCGCGAACTCGGCGTCGGCCTCCTCCTCGGGCAGCTCGGCGCTGAGCGCGAGCAGCTCGTGGGCGCTCATCGACTCGATCGCGGGCCGCGCGTCGACCTCGATGTCGGCGTCGTCGACCAGGTGGACGACGCCTTCGGTGCCGAGCGGCGTGAGCCTGACGGTCGTGCCGTCGACCTCGACCATGCCGTAGCCGATCAGCCAGTCGAGCGCGGGGGCGAGCGGGTCGCCCGCCGCCTCCCAGGCGTCGGCGCCCAGCTCGTCGAGGTCGGCGGCGGCCTCGGCCAGCTCCAGCGCCAGCTCCTCGCGGTCGCGCGAGCCGCCCGCCAGCAGCAGCCTGACGAGCATGCCCCTGGTCAGGCCGGCGAGCGCCATCGTGAGGTCGTCGTCGTCGAGCTCGGGGTCGCCGTAGTCGACGGAGTGCAGGCCGAGCATCCAGGCGTCGAGGACGTCCTCGTCGTCGTCGAACGGCCACTCGGAGGTGTCGTCCTGGACGGCGACCGTGTTGCCCTCACCCGGCTCGAGGAACTCCAGGTCGACGGCGAGGTTCCAGATGTTCCACAGCTGGGGGACCACCTCGGCGATCGGGCCGTCGGTCTCGGGGCGCGGCAGCCCGACGGCGGCCAGGGCCTCCTCCACCTCGGCGTCGCTGAGCAGGGTGTCCTCGCCCACGCGACGGCCGGAGCCCACCCACAGCGCCAGGTCGCGGGCCTTGGCGACCAGCGGCGCCTGGCGGGCGGCCGCGGCCAGCTCGGAGTCGGGCCGCAGCCTGATCGTGTCGAGCTCGGCCAGCTCGTCGGCGAACGACTCGAAGTCGCCCAGGTCGCCTGTCTCCTCCTCGTCGTCGCCCGCGCCGTCGTCGTCGAGCAGGTCTTCCATGAGCTCGACGAACTCGTCCTCGACGTCGTCGAGCTCGGCCTGCAGCTCGGCGAGGGAGTCGGAGCCCTTGGTGAGCCTGCCGCTCTGCGACAGGAACGTCAGGTAGGCGTCGACGGCGGGCAGCATCCCGTCGGCGGCCGCGTCGGGATCCTCCACCACCTTCGGCATGCGGTCGAGAAGCAGGTTGCGCAGGTCAGCACGCTTCCACGTGCCGAGATCCTGCGAGAAGGCGAGACGGTGCCACAGGGCGGCAGGCCCGACGAGCTCGGGGTCGCTTCCGGGCGCGTTCGCACGCGCCCACAGGATGAACTCTTCGAGCAGGGGTCGCAGCTCAGTGGCGGCTACCTCGATGCGATCTGTCACGCACTCAGGCTAGTGTGCCCACGAGGCAGTCGGCCCCCGAAATACCTGCTTTCGCCGATCATGACGTGCGGCGCATGGCCTCGGTGATCCGTTCGGCGGCCGCCATGACGGGCACGGCGTGCAGCCGGCCGGGCGCGCGAGTGAGCCGTTCGATGGGGCCCGAGACCGAGACGGCGGCGATCACCTTGCCCCCGCTGCCCCTTATGGGGGCCGACACGCTGGCCACCCCCTGCTCGCGCTCGCCGACGCTGTGCGCCCACCCGCGCCGGCGTACGGACGCGAGGGTGGCGGCGGTGAACTTGGCGCCGCGCAGCCCCCTGTGCAGGCGGTCAGGCTCCTCCCAGGCCAGCAGTATCTGGGCCGCCGAGCCCGCCGTCATCGGCAGCGCCGACCCCACGGGGACGGTGTCGCGCAGGCCGCTCGCCCGCTCGGCCGCCGCCACGCAGACCCGCTCGTCGCCCTGCCGGCGGTAGAGTTGCGCGCTCTCGCCGGTCAGGTCGCGCAGGTGCATCAGGACGGGTGAGGCCACCGCGAGCAGCCGGTCCTCGCCGGCCGCCGTGGACAACTCCGACAGCCGCGGCCCGAGCACGAACCTGCCCTGTGTGTCGCGGCTCACGATGCGGTGGTGCTCAAGAGCGACGGCCAGCCGATGGGCCGTGGGGCGGGCCAGGCCGGTGGCCTGGACGAGCTGAGCCAGGGAAGCGGGACCCGCTTCGAGGGCATTGAGTACAAGAACGGCCTTGTCGAGTACTCCGACTCCGCTAGAGTTGTCCATACACCGATACTGCCGTCTCGACATATGAGAAAGCAAGTCGGAGGCAATCTCAAGGAGGAGATCATGGGCCGCACACTGGCCGAGAAGGTCTGGGAGCAGCACGTCGTCCGCCGTGCCGAGGGTGAACCGGACCTGCTCTACATCGACCTGCACCTCATTCACGAGGTGACCAGCCCGCAGGCGTTCGACGGACTCCGTCTCGCCGGCCGGAAGGTGCGAAGGCCCGATCTCACGATTGCCACCGAGGACCACAACGTGCCGACGGTGATCGGCCCGATCTCCGACCCGGTGTCCAAGACCCAGGTCGAGACGCTGCGCAAGAACGCCGCCGAGTTCGGCATCCGGCTGCATCCGATGGGCGACGCCGGTCAGGGCGTGGTGCACATCATCGGCCCGCAGTTCGGCCTGACCCAGCCGGGCATGACGATCGTGTGCGGCGACTCGCACACCTCCACCCACGGCGCGTTCGGCGGCATCGCGTTCGGCATCGGCACGTCCGAGGTCGAGCACGTGCTGGCCACGCAGACGCTGCCGGCCTACCGGCCGAAGACGATGGCCATCGAGGTCTCGGGCGAGCTGCCCGCGGGCGTCACGGCCAAGGACCTGATCCTGGCCATCATCGCCAAGATCGGCACCGGCGGCGGCCAGGGCTACATCGTCGAGTACCGCGGCGAGGCCGTGCGCAAGCTCTCCATGGAGGGCCGCATGACCGTCTGCAACATGTCCATCGAGGCGGGCGCGCGGGCCGGCATGATCGCGCCGGACGAGACCACGTTCGACTACCTCAAGGGCCGCCAGCACGCCCCGCAGGGTGAGGCGTGGGACCAGGCCGTCGAGTACTGGAAGTCGCTGCGCACCGACGACGACGCCGTGTTCGACAAGGTCGTGGAGATCGACGCCTCGACCCTGACCCCGTACGTCACGTGGGGCACCAACCCCGGCCAGGGCCTGCCGCTGGGCGACTCCGTGCCGGCCCCCGACAGCTTCGCCGACCCGGTCGAGCGCTCGGCCGCCGAGCGGGCGCTGGAGTACATGGGCCTGACCGCGGGCACGCCGCTGCGCGAGATCGAGGTCGACACGGTGTTCGTCGGCTCGTGCACCAACGGCCGCATCGAGGACCTGCGTTCGGCCGCCGAGATCCTCAAGGGCCGCCAGGTGAAGACCCGCACGCTGATCGTGCCCGGGTCGATGCTGGTCAAGCTCCAGGCCGAGCAGGAGGGCCTGCACGAGGTGTTCAAGGCCGCGGGCGCCGAGTGGCGCGAGGCCGGCTGCTCGATGTGCCTCGGCATGAACCCCGACACGCTCCAGCCGGGCGAGCGCAGCGCCTCCACCTCCAACCGCAACTTCGAGGGCCGCCAGGGCAAGGGTGGCCGCACCCACCTGGTGTCGCCGCAGGTCGCCGCCGCGACCGCCGTCACCGGCCGCCTGACCGCCCCCGCCGACCTGTAAGGAGAAACCAGACCGATGGACGCCTTCACCACCCACACCGGTACGGCGGTGCCGCTGCGCCGCAGCAACGTCGACACCGACCAGATCATCCCGGCCGTCTGGCTCAAGCAGGTCAGCCGCACCGGCTTCGAGAAGGGCCTGTTCGCCGCCTGGCGCGAGGACCCGACGTTCGTCCTGAACGACCCCTCGTACGAGGGCGGCTCGATCCTGGTCTCCGGCCCCGACTTCGGCACCGGCTCCTCCCGCGAGCACGCCGTGTGGGCCCTGCAGCAGTACGGCTTCCGCGTCGTGATCGCCGCCAGGTTCGGCGACATCTTCCGCAACAACTCCACCAAGATGGGCCTGCTGCCGGTCGTCCTGCCGGGCGAGAAGGTCGAGGCCCTGCAGTCGGCCGTCGAGGCGGAGCCGACGCTCGAAGTGACCGTCGACCTGGAGGAACGCCAGGTCCGGTGGGCCGATGAGGTCGTGCCGTTCGAGATCGACGACTACACCCGCTGGCGGCTCCTGGAGGGCCTGGACGACATCGGGCTGACCCTGCGTCACGCCGACGACGTGGCGGCGTACGAGAATGGTCGGCAGCCATGGCTGCCGACGACCGTCTAGAAGACGACCGACTGGCGCGGCGGTTGCGCGAGGCGCACCGCCGCGTCCGCATGCTCCCCGCCGCCGACAAGGAACGGGCGGCCCGCCGCTACCTGTCCATCTGCGATCTGGCCAAGCACGATCCGGACAGGGCGGCCGCCCGCCTCGACCTGTTTCTGGCCCATCTCGACACGCCACGCGAGGGGGAAAACACGCTGGGTGATTGAGTTCCCCCGCGATCCCGCCTACTTTCGACCGCGTAAGGGGTTTCTACGTCGAACTCGTGAGCTGGAACCCCGAGCCGTCACTGGGGGAGCAGGACTTTCATGAACAAGCGAGAGCTCGTCGACGCCATCACCGATCGGGTGGGCGACAAGAGGACGGCCACCGAGGCCGTCAACGCGGTCATCGAGGCCATCCAGAAGGCTGTGGCGAGCGGGGACAAGGTCTCGATCACGGGCTTCGGCGCGTTCGAGATGGTCAACAAGCCCGCCCGCACTGCCAGGAACCCGTCCACCGGCGCCGAAATCAAGGTCGCGGAGAGCTGGGCGCCGAAGTTCCGTCCCGGCTCCGAATTCAAGGACCTCGTGAACGAGGGCGGCAAGCAGGTCGGCAAGAAGAAGTAAGTCTCAGCGGACCATCGCGCCCGGGCATTCGTGCCCGGGCGTCCGCGTCTCACGCGCCGGGCACCGGAAAGGTCGACAGGGTGACGAACGTGATCTCCCCGCCGGACATCGCGAGATTCACCCGCTGCCCGGTGCGCAGCAGCCGCAGGGGCCCCGCGTCGAAGGCGGGCGCGCCGAACTCCAGCACCGACCCGTCGTCGAGGAAGACCGTGCCGGAACGGGTGACCTCGTCGAAGCTGCGTACTGTCGCCTGCACGCGACCAGCGTAAGCGGTTTGCCGCCCGGCGGGCGAGAGGCGAGTATCGCGCCATGGCCTCTCGCGCGGATTTCCGGCGCCTCGCCTGGGCCAACGTCGTCTCGCACCTGGGCGACCAGGTCACCCTCGTCGCCCTGCCGCTGACCGCCGTGCTGGCCCTGCGCGCCGGAGCCCTCGAACTCGGCCTGCTGGCTGCCGCCCAGACGGTGGCGTTCCTGGCGGTCGGGCTGCCCGCGGGCGTCTGGACCGACCGGTCGCGTCGCCGCCCGATCCTCGTCACGGCCGATCTCGTACGCGGAATGGCGCTGCTGACCGTCCCCGTCGCCGCCTGGCGCGGGCTGCTCACGCTCCCGCATCTGTACGCCGTCGCGCTGCTGCTCGGGGTGTGCAAGGTCTTCTTCGACGTGGCGCACATGAGCTTCCTGCCGGCCGTCGTGCCCAAGGAGGAGCTGGAGCGCGGCAACGGCGTCATGGAGGCGGGCAGGAGCGCGTCCCTGCTGGTGGGGCCGGGGGTGGGCGGCTGGCTGGCAGGCGTGCTCACGGCGCCGCTCGCGCTGCTCGCCGACGCCGTCAGCTTCCTCGTCACGGCGTTCCTGCTGTCGGGCGTACGCGCCTTCGAGCCCCCCGCGAGCGGGCCGGGCGGCCGGTTACGCCGAAAGGTGGCCGAAGGGATCGTGTTCGTCGTCAGGGAGCCCGTGCTCCGCAGGGTCGCGATCGGCGGCGCGCTCACCAGGGCCGGGCTCGGCTTCTGCGCGGTCGGCCACCCGCTCTACCTGGTCGTCGAGCTCGGCGTCGGCGCCACGCGTTACGGCCTGCTGCTGTCGGCCGCCGCGCTCGGCGCGCTCGCGGGCGCGGCGCTGGCCGCCCGGATCACCGCCCGCTTCGGCCCCGGCCGCACCATGTACGGCTCCGCCCTCCTGACGACGGCCCTCTACCTCCCGGCCCTCGCCACCGGGCCCGGGTGGCGTCTGTTCCTCTTCCCGGCGGCCTCCGCCCTGGCCGGCGTCGCCTCGGTGGTCTTCAACGTCGCCCAGATCAGCCACCGCCAGCGCATCACCCCGGAGCGGCTGCTCGGCCGGGTGAACGCCAGCATGCGCTTCCTCATGTGGGGGACGACGCCGCTTGGTGGCCTGGCGGCGGGCGCGGTCGGCGCGTGGCTGGGCGGGCGACGCCGTCTTCGTGACGGGCATCGCCGTCATGGCCCTGTCCTACCTGGCGGTGGTCACGGCCCCGAAGGTCTTCCACCCGGTCTGATCAAGCGGGCCCCGAGGCCACCCGGCCCGACGCCCGCTTCACGAGGCCCCCGGTCTCACGATGCCGCCTGGTCTGGTCACGCGTCCGGCCACAGGTCGGCGACCACCGCCGCCGTGTGGCGGCCCAGACCGAGCGCGAGCGCCGCGCGCAGGTCGTCGGGGGTGTCCACGTCACGCCTGACCGAGTCGATGCCGGGCACGCACAGCTCCTTGGCGCCGCCCGCCAGGTGCTTGGCCCGCGACTCGCCGCCGAACCTGGGTGTGAACGGCCGCCCCGGGCGCACCCCGTAGAAGGTGGTCCCGATCTCCAGGGCGTCGGGCACGAAGGACTGGTCGAACTCGGCCGCCGCGGTCAGCGCCGCCGCCAGCTCGGCGGGACGCAGGGCGGGCAGGTCGGCCTGGAGGGCGCCCACGGCGTCGCCGGGCGCGACGCGTACGGCATGGGCGGCCCCCGTGCGCAACGCGGTGTTGAGCCCGCGGTCGGGGTCGTGCACGACGTCGGCGCCCAGGGCGCCGAGCGGACCGGCGGCGGCGGGGTCGGCGGTCACCACGATCACCCGCGCCACCGGCGGGCACGACAGCGCGGCCGCCACGGTGTCGCAGGCCACGGCCACGGCCAGCCGGGTGCGGTGCGGGCCCGTCGCGGCGGCCAGCCGGGTCTTCGCCGCGACCAGGGTCTTCACCGGAATGACCAGAGACCAGCGGATGCTCATAGGCTTAAGCATCGCGCCTCGACATCCCACGCGGCCAACCGGGAGACTTGGGGCGCAAACCGTACGGGTTGGAGGAGACCATGAGCCGCCCCACGAGACCATCGCGTTTCTGGGAAACCCTGGCAGTAGTCGTGGTGAAGCCGCTGTCGTGGCTCCTGGTCAAGCGCGACTGGCGCCGGGGAGAGCGCATCCCGCGCACCGGCGGCCTGATCATCGCGACCAACCACCTCTCCTGGACCGATCCCGTGCTCCTGTCGCACTTCCTGTTCAACAACGGCAGGTGGCCGGTCATTCTGGCCAAGTCCGCCCTGTTCAAGGTGCCCTTCCTGGGCCGGGCGCTCAACGGCCTGCTCGCCATCCCGGTCGAACGCGGCAGCGCCGAGGCCGCGAGGTCGCTCAAGATCTCCTCGCAGCGGCTGCGCGACGGCGCGGCCATCCTGTTCTACCCCGAGGGCACCTGCACCCGCGATCCCGCCCTGTGGCCCATGGTGGGCAAGACGGGCGCGGCCCGGCTGGCGCTGGAGAGCGGCGCGAAGGTGATCCCGATCGCCCACTGGGGCGCCCACGAGCTGCTCCCCTACGGCGCCACGAGGCCGAGGCTGTTCCCGCGCAAGACGTTCCACGTGAGCGTCGGGCCGCCGGTCGACCTGTCGAAGTACGAGGGAAAGCCCTTGCAGGCGACCGTGCTGCGCGAGGCGACGGCCGACATCATGGCGGCCATCACCGCGCAGCTCGCCGAGCTGCGCGGCGAGAAGGCCCCGGAAACCCCCTACGATCCGGCCGGGCGGTGATGGCATGACAAAGGTGGCCGTTCTCGGCACGGGTTCCTGGGGCACCACGTTCGCCATGGTGCTCGCCGAGGCGGGCAACCAGGTCACGCTGTGGGGGCGCAGGGCCGAGCTGGTCGAGGCGATCGACCGCGACCACGCCAACCCCGACTACCTGCCCGGCGTGCCGCTGCCCGCCGCGCTGCGCGCCACGACCGACCCCGTCCGGGCGCTCGACGGCGCCGACTTCGTGGTGCTGGCCGTGCCCTCGCAGACGCTGCGCGGCAACCTCACCGAGTGGCGCGACCTCATCCCGTCCGACGCCGTGCTGGTCAGCCTGATGAAGGGCATCGAGCTGGGCACGACCAAGCGGATGAGCGAGGTGATCCGCGAGGTCGCCGAGGTGCCGGAGGAGCGGGTCGCGGTGGTGTCCGGGCCCAACCTGGCCAAGGAGATCGCCCACCGCCAGCCCGCCGCCACGGTCGTGGCCTGCACCGACGAGTCGGTCGCCGAGCGGCTGCAGGCGGTCTGTCACCTGCCGCCGTGGTTCCGGCCGTACACGAACACCGACGTCGTCGGGGTCGAGCTCGGCGGCGCGGTGAAGAACGTGATCGCGCTGGCCGTCGGCGTCTCGGCCGGCATGGGCATGGGCGACAACGTCAGCGCCATGCTCATCACCAGGGGGCTCGCCGAGATCTCCCGCCTCGGGGCCGCGCTGGGGGCCGACCAGCACACGTTCGCCGGGCTGGCCGGCATGGGCGACCTGGTGGCCACCTGCACCTCGCCGCTGTCGCGCAACCGCACCTTCGGCGAGAACCTCGGCCGCGGCATGACCCTCGCCGAGGTCGTCGCCGCCACCAAGCAGACCGCCGAAGGCGTGAAGTCGTGCGAGTCGGTCCTGGAGCTGGCCAGGAAGCACGACGTCGAGATGCCGATCACCGAAGTCGTCGTGGGGGTCGTCCACGACGGCATGTCGCCGTCGGAGGCGGGCATGCTGCTCATGTCCCGCTCGCCCAAACCCGAGCGGTACGGCGTGTGAATCCGGACGTCACCGCGTGCTCGACTCGCTGTCAGGGGGACACCCCGGTAGATTCGGACGTCATGAGCAAGCCACGCGTCGCCGTCGTTTTCGGAGGTCGCAATTCTGAGCATGCCGTGTCCCTCATGGGCGCGGGGAGCGTGCTGGATGTGATCGACAGGAGTAAGTACGAGGTGGTCCCCGTCGGGATCGCCCAGGACGGCAGGTGGGTGCTGGCCGCTTCCGACCAGCGGTTCGCCATCGAGGCCGGAGAGCTGCCCGTGGTCGACACCTCGGGCGCCGCGCTCGCGCTGCCGAGCGGCGGCAGCGGCCTGGTGGCCTACGACCCCGGCAGCATCCCGGTCGAGCTCGGCTCGGTCGACGTGGTGTTCCCCGTGATGCACGGCCCGTTCGCCGAGGACGGAACCATCCAGGGCCTGCTGGAGATGGCCGGCGTGCGCTACGTCGGCTCCGGCGTGCTGGCCAGCGCCGTCGGCATGGACAAGGCCCACATGAAGACCGTCATGGCCGCCGCCGGGCTGCCGATCGGCCGCTACGTCGTGGTCCGCGACCGCGACTGGCGGCTCAACCGCGAGTGCGTGCTGAAGGAGGCCGAGGAGCTCGGCTTCCCCGTGTTCGTCAAGCCCGCGCGGGCCGGCTCGTCGCAGGGCATCTCCAAGGCCCACGACCGGGCCGAGCTGGAGTCGGCGGTCGAGTTCGCCCGGCGCCACGACCCCAAGGTGCTCATCGAGGCCGCGATCGAGGGCCGCGAGATCGAGTGCGCGGTGCTGGAGTCGCTCGGCGACGAGCCGGCCGCCGCGTCGATGCCGGGCGAGGTGAAGGTCGAGGGCGGCCAGGAGTTCTTCGACTTCGAGGCCAAGTACTACCCCGACCAGATGTCGCTGACCGTGCCCGCCGACATCCCGGCCGAGACCGCCGAGGAGCTGCGGGCGATGGCCGTGCGCGCGTTCGAGGCGCTGGAGTGCGAGGGCCTGTCCAGGGTCGACTTCTTCTACACGCCCGAGGGCACGCTCGTCTTCAACGAGATCAACACGATGCCCGGGTTCACCTCGCTGTCGGTGGCGCCGCAGCTCTGGGCCGCCTCGGGGCTGCCCTACCCGGCGCTGGTCGACCGGCTCATCCAGCTCGCGCTGTCGCGCTCAGCCGGCCTGCGTTGAGACGGCCCGCCCGATCGGCTGCGACAGCTCGGCGAGCACGTCGGCCGCGGCGTGCTCGCCGCCGACCGTGACCTCCACGTACGTGGGCGCGGCCACGGCGGTGAACAGGATGGGCTTGTCGGGATCGGCGAACCAGCCCACCCCGTTGATCTCCTGGAGCTGGTCGGTGGGCGCCATCCGCACCGGCCGCGGCACACCGCAGCGCAGCGCGATGGACGCCTCGCCCCAGACCGCGACGTACGGCGAGGCCGGCTCGGACGTGCCGCGCTCGGCGCCGTCGAGCGTCTTCGGCAGCGAGGCCGCGAGCTTGTCGCAGGCCGCCGCGGCCTCACCCACGGGCTTCGGCGGATCGACCTGTACGACGCCACCGCAGCCGGCGAGTGCCAGGAGAACGAGCAGGACGGCGGCGGCACGCATGGAACCCAGACCTCGAAGACGTCAGATATGAACGATCGGACACGTAAGAGTACGCGTGATCCCCTCCACGGCCTGAATCTGGGCGACGACCAGCTTGCCGAGCTCGTCGACGTTGCGCGCCTCCGCGCGGACGATCACGTCGTAGGGCCCCGTCACGTCTTCTGCCTGGGTGACCCCGGGAATCCCGGAGATCTCCTCGGCAACGGCGGCGGCCTTGCCGACCTCGGTCTGAATAAGGATGTAGGCCTGCACCATTACGTCCTCCCGGGCGATTGGATCACGCCGAAGGGCCACCGTACCCTGTGTGCGTCAGGAGGTGCGTCATCACAGTCGGAGATCTCGGCGAATTCGGTGTGGTAAATCGTATTGCCGCTCGTCTGCCCCAGGGTGAGGGGGTCATGCTCGGCCCGGGTGACGACGCCGCGATGGTCGCCGCGCCGGACGGCCGCGTGGTGGTGTCGACGGATCTGCTGATCGAGAGCAGGCACTTCCGGCGGGAATGGTCCAGCGGCCACGACGTGGGCCGCAAGGCCGCCGCCCAGAACCTCGCCGACATCGCCGCCATGGGGGCCGTGCCCACGTCCATCGTGGTCGGGCTCGGCATCCCGGCCGACCTGTCCCTGGCCTGGCTCGACGCGCTGACCGACGGGTTCCGCGAGGAGTGCGCGGTGGTGGGCGCGAGCGTGGTCGGCGGTGACATCACCCGTTCCGAGGCGGTGGTCATCGGGGTGACCGCGCTGGGCGACCTGGGCGGGCGCGCGCCGGTCAAGCGGTCGGGGGCGCGGCCCGGTCAGGTGGTGGCCGTGGCCGGGCGGCTGGGCTACGCCGCCGCCGGGTGGGCGCTGCTGGAGGCGGGCGTGCCGGAGAACCCCGTCCTGGAG
>JABFVJ010000475.1 GCA_013362835.1 Nonomuraea sp.
GAGGACGGGCAGGCGGCGGCCGGGTAGGACCCTTGTCCGGGAACCAAGCGTGCGCTAGCTTGGCAGGCGATGAGCGGTGACACCTTCCCCGAGCACGCACGCGGCGAGCTGGTGATCCGGCGATGCCTGTCGTGCGGGCGGCGCGGCTGCCTCGACGAGACGTCGTGCCCCTCGTGCGGCGGCGGCGCGGTGGCCGGCGAGGCCGCCTCCGGCCTCGGGACGGTGCACACGTTCACCGTCGTGCACCGGTCGTTCGCGCCCGCGTACCGGGGGCGGGAGCCGTACGTGGCCGCGTGGGTGGACCTGGAGGAGGGCGTGCGCGCGTTCGGGCACGTCGTGGGGTGCGCGCCGGAGGAGGTCCGCGTCGGGATGCCGGTGCGGGTGACGTTCGTGGACGATCTGCCGCATTGGAGGCCCGTGTGAAGCTCGGCAACGTGCTCATCCCCGTAGCCGACCTGGACGAGGCGATCGCCTTCTACGGGCTGCCGGTGAAGTTCAGGGACGGCGACCGGTACGCCGCGCTCGACGGCGGCGGCGTCACCGTGGCGCTCGCCGGTCCCGCCGAGCACGTCACCGCCTCGGCGGCGCCGTCGTACAAGGTGGAGGACGTCGCGGTCGCGGTGCGGGAGATGGCGGCGCGCGGGGCCGAGGTGGTGCGCGCGCCCGAGGACGGGCCGCACGAGAGGCGGGCCGTGCTGCGCGACCCCTCAGGAAACACGTTCGTGCTCTACTCGCCCCTCTGACCTGGAGGCATCCCCCATGGCGCGATCACCTTACGGCAACTACGGCCACGCGCTCGTGACCGCGGGAGCGCTGCGCACGCCCGACCGGGTGGCGCTGACGTACTGCGGCGAGCGGAGCTTCACCTACGACGAGCTGAACCGGGTCGTCAACCGCCGTGCGAACGCCCTGCTCGCGGCCGGGATCACGCCGGGGCAGCGGGTGGCCGCGCTGCTCAACGAGACGCTGCGGGTCGCCGAGGTCTACCTCGCGCAGGCCAAGATCGGCGCGGTGACGGCGGCGCTGAACCCGTACTGGCCGGAGGAGACGCTGCGCGCGGTGGTGGCCGCCTCGGGCTGCACGGCCTTCGTGTACGACCCCACGGTCGCGCAGGTCGTCGACCGGATCAGGGGCGCGCTCCCGGACGTGACCACCTGGATCGACGCCTCCGAGCTCACCGGCGACTCCGAGGACGAGCCGCCCCTGGCCGGCTTCCACGACGACCCGCTGGCCCTCTACTACACCTCGGGCACGACCGGGCTGCCCAAGGCCGTCGTGCACACGCACGCCTCCTCCCTGGCGACCGCCCAGATCTGGCTGGACGTGCCGCGCGGCCCCGGCTCGGTCTTCGGCACCGGCGCGATCATCTGGGGCATCGGCTTCCCCGCCATCGTCGGCCCCGCGCTGTACGCGGGCATGCGACTGGTCCTGGAGCAGGACTGGGGACCGGCGAACTTCCTCCGCGTGGTGCCGCGCGAACGGGTCACGCACGTGTCGCAGATCCCCTCGTTCTACGCGGCGTTGCTGGGGTCGTCCGAGCACGAGGGCGTGGACCTGTCGTCGATCCAGGTGATCATGCTGGGCGGCGAGCCGCTGACCGCGACGATGCTCGACCGGATCAAGGCCAGGCTGCCGGGGGCCGGCGTCTACTCGTACTACGGGCAGACCGAGGCGCCGTACACGTGCATGGGGCGGGTGGACGACGGCTCGACCCCGCTCGGCTCGTCCGGGCGCGCCCGGACGGGCAACGCCGTACGGATCACCGGCCCGTCCGGCGACCCGGTGACCGGCGAGGTCGGGGAGATCAACCTGGCCGGGCCGCACCGGATGGCGGGCTACGACGGCGCCGACGACTCCGGCGTGCTGCGCGGCGAATGGTACGTGGGCGGCGACCTCGGGACGCTGTCGGCCGACGGCGTGCTGCGCGTGCTGGGCCGGCGCGAGGACTCCATTCTCAAGCACGGCCAGTGGACGCAGCCGGCCACCATCGAGGAGGCGGTCTCGGCGCTGGACGGCGTGGCCGAGGCCGGCGCGGTGGGCGTCCCCGAAGGGGCCTCCGAGCAGCGGGTGCTGCTGGCCGTCGTGCCGCGGGCCGGGCATTCCCTCGACGCCGCCAAGCTGTCGCTCGCCCTCGCCGACCTCCTCCCCGCCCACCAGCGCCCCGACCACATCGTGGTCACCGGCGAGCTCCCGCACTCCCAGGACGCCTCGGGCGGCCCCGGCAAACTGCTCCGCAGAGCGATCCGCGACCAGCACTGGCACCTCCTCGGGTGAACGCCCACGAGCACGAGGTCAAGGCGCTGGTACGGGCGGCGGGGATCGCGGTGCCGCGCGGGGTCGTGGTGCGTGATCTCGACTTCGCGCCGGCGGGGAAGCTGGCCGAGCCGCTGGTGCTCAAGGCGTTCGGTCCCGGGTTGGTGCACAAGTCCGAGGCCGGTGCCGTGCGGCTCGGCCTGCGCGCGGCGGACCTTCCGGACGTCGCCGCCGAGATGTGCTCCCGGCTGGACGTCGAGGGGTTCCTCGTCGAGGAGCAGGCGCCCGCCGGGGTGGAGCTGATCGTCGGGCTGGTCGGCGACCCGGGCTTCGGTCCCGTGCTGCTCGCCGGGCTCGGCGGCATCTGGACGGAGACGCTGCGCGACACGGCACTGCGCCTCTGCCCGGTCTCCGAGCGGGACGCGCGCGGCATGCTGGACTCGCTGCGCGGCGCCGCCCTCCTGCACGGCCACCGCGGCCACCCGCCGGTGGGCGTGGACGCCGTGGTGGCCCTCCTCATGACCGTCGGCGGCCCAGGAGGGTTGTGGGAACGACTGGATCTGGGCGAGTTCGAGCTGAACCCGGTCATCGCCACCCCTTCGGGCGTGACGGCGGTCGACGCCCGTCATCTCCCACGGAAGCCCCTCGCGCCCCGCTCAGAGGCCGCACCTCCCTTCGCTCCCCGCTCGCGGGTGCCGGGCGAGGACTTCCTGCCGCTCTTCGAGCCCCGCGCGGTGGCCGTGGTCGGCGCGTCGGCCACCAGGCCGAACTTCGGAAACATGTTCCTCGACTTCTACAAGGCCACCGGCGTCCCCCTGGTGGCCGTGCACCCGTCCGCCCCCGAGGTGGCCGGGGTTCCCGCCGTGCCGTCGCTGGCGGCCGCCGACGTGGACTACGCGCTGGTGGCGGTGCCCGCCGAGCGGTGCGCGGAGGTGGTGCGGGAGGCGTCCGGCATTCCGTACGTGCAGGTGATGAGCGGCGGGTTCGGCGAGGCGGGGCGTACGGACCTCGAACGCGACCTGACCGAGGCCGCGCGCGCGGCGGGCACCCGGCTGATCGGGCCGAACTGCATGGGCGTGTACTGCCCGCGCGGACGGCAGACGTTCGTCGGCGGCAGGGCCGGGACGCCGGGGACGGTCGCGCTGATCTCGCAGAGCGGCGGGCTCGCGGGAGAGGTGATCAAGGTCGGGGAGCGGCGCGGGCTGGCGTTCAGCCGGGTCGTCACCGTGGGGAACGCGGCGGACGTGACCCCGGCCGAGCTGCTGTCCTGGCTGGCCCGCGACCCCGAGACGAAGGCGATCGGCCTCTACCTGGAGGACCCGCGCGGCGGCCGCGAGCTGCACGAGGCGCTGCGCGCGTCCGAGGCGCCCGTGGTGCTGCTGGTCGGCGGGCGCAGCTCGCAGGGGCAGCGGGCGGCGACGTCCCACACCGGCGGCATGGTGAGCGACCTGCGGGTGTGGGAGGCGGTCGCGGCCCAGACGGGGACCGCGCTGGTGTCCTGCCAGGACGATCTGATCGGCGTGCTGGCCTTCTTCCAGGCGCACGGCTCGCGGGTGACGGACGGCGACGAGGTGCTGGTCATCGGGCCGAGCGGGGGCGCGGGGGTGCTGGCGGCCGACGCGTTCGACCGCGCGGGCGTCCGGCTCGGCCCGCTGCCCTCGGGCGCGCTCGACGGCCTCGGCCTGGCGGCCTCGGGCAACCCGCTGGAGGTGCCGGTGGGGCCGCGCGGGCGTCCTGAGCTGGTGCCGGAGGTGGTCGAGGCGATCGTACGGCGGCGGCCGTACGCGGACGTGGTCGCGCACGTCAACGTCCAGAGCTTCTTCACCTACGGCGACGCCCCCGAGCCCCTGTACGCCTACGCGCGGGCGCTCGCCGGCGCGCAGCGGGCGCTGCCGCGCGTACGGATCACGCTCGTCACCAGGAACGGCGAGTGCGCGCCACCGGGCGTGGCGGACGAGGCAGGGCGGATCGCGGCGGCGGCGGGCATCCCCGTCTACCGCTCCATGGAGGCGGCCGCCGTGGCCGTCGCGGCAGGAGGTAGTCATGGGGCTGCTTGACGGCAAGGTCGCGCTGATCACGGGCGGGGCCAGGGGCATGGGCGAGTCGCACGTACGCCTGTTCCTCGACGAGGGCGCGCGGGTGGTCTTCGGCGACGTGCTGGACGAGGAGGGCAAGGCCCTGGCCGAGGAGACCGGCGCCACGTACGTCCGGCACGACGTACGCAGCCCCGCCGAGTGGCGGCGGGCCGTCACGACGGCCACCGACCTGTACGGCAAGCTGGACGTCCTGGTCAACAACGCCGGGATCCTCACCTACGGCCGCATTCACGACATGCCGCCCGAGGAGTTCGACCGGGTGATCGACGTGAACCTCAAGGGCACCTGGCTGGGCGTCAAGTCGGCGATCGACCCGATGAAGGCGGCCGGGCGCGGGGCCATCGTGAACATCTCCTCGATCGAGGGCTTCGTCGGGGCCGAAGGGTTGTCCGCGTACGCCGCGTCGAAGTTCGCCGTGCGCGGGCTCACCAAGTCGGCGGCGCGTGAGCTGGCCCGGTTCAAGATCCGGGTGAACTCGGTGCATCCCGGGGCGATCAACACGGCGATGGCGGTGAATCCGGAGCTGATGGCCGAGGTGGACGCGGAGGCGTTCGTGAAGTCGATGGTCATCAAGCGGTTCGCGAAGCCGGTGGAGGTGTCGCACGTGGTGGCGTTCCTGGCGTCGGACCGGGCCAGCTACTGCACGGGGAGCGAGTTCACGGTCGACGGGGGGCTGCTGACGGGCGCGGGCTACTAGGCTTCGGAGTAAGACAGGTAGATCTTTTAATCTCAAATCACCTGTTTCCGGCATTTCTGGCAGCTGCTCTGAGCTGCGATTATGCGTCCGGTGATGTCTTTGCCATCTCTTGGCACGTGCTTGACCTTGGGTTACGGGGCGGTAACCTCGCTCAGCACGGAAGACTACAGGCCTCCGGTTGTGTCCCATCTGTCCCGGGTTACCCCCTTGTACCCCAGGATGTGCGGATAAATCCGGATCTTGCCCGGAAGGTTCCCCCAGACGTCCATGACGCCAGAGATGCAGAAGTACATCGACCTGCTCGAGAGCCAGCTCGGCTACTCCGAGAAGGGTGGTGCGTACACCAAGTTCGGCGATTGGTACGGAAAGACCGTCGAGTTCGACGCCGACTACTCCGCCGCACCCTGGTGCGACATGTACCTCTCCTGGGCCGCGCACAAGCTCGGCTACGAGGACTGGATCGGGCAGTTCGCCTGGACCGTACGGCACGCCGAGTGGTTCAAGGCGCAGGGGGCGTGGGGCAAGACGCCCAAGCCCGGCGCGTTCGTCTTCTACGACTGGAGCGGCTCCGGCAGCATCGACGACATCGACCACGTCGGCATCGTCACCAAGGTCGAGGGCGACACGATCTTCACCATCGAGGGCAACATCGACGGCGGCGTCGCCAAACGCAAGGAACGCGACACCAGCAAGGTCGTCGGCTACGGCTACCCGGAACGCATCAAGGCCCGCCTGGATGAGGAGGCGGCCCAGAAGCGGGCCGACGAGCAGGCCGCGATGCCCGCGAGGCCCGGCACCGACGTCGGAACGCTCCAACTCCCCGGCGACTCCCTCAGCTCCCTGATCCC
>JABFVJ010000504.1 GCA_013362835.1 Nonomuraea sp.
CAGGGCAATCCGCTGCCGTGGGTGTTCGGCGGCCTGGCCGCGCTGGTCGTGGTCGCGCTGATCGTGGTCGCCGGCGTCTTCTTCATCAACAGGGGCGGCAGCACCCCGGTGGCCTCGCCGACCGAGGAGACGCAGCCGCTGCCGACCGAGGAGCCGCCCTCCAGCGAGCCGCCGACCGAGCCGCCCTCGCAGGGTTCGGGCGAGCTGCCGCAGCCGCAGGACGGCCGGGTGACCGACAGCCAGAGCGGGATCTCCTACCAGGTGCCCGACGGCTGGAAGGCGCCGGCGTACGCCGACATCAACGGCACCGACCCGGCCCAGCAGTCCTGGACGAGCGGCGTGCAGGCCAGCTCGCAGGAGAACTACGAGGGCGACAACGACTGGATCGGCAACGTCTACGCCGGTCCGCTCGCCGAGCTCGTGCCGTACGCGGGCGCCTCGGGGCTGGAGGACACGGCCAAGGCCCTGTTCATGCAGTTCAGCACCCAGTTCTACGAGCCGCAGCACACGACCAAGATCGTGCAGAACAAGGCCATGCAGATCGGCGACCGCCAAGCCTGGGTGCTGCAGTTCCAGCTCGACTTCACCGACGCGGAGAAGAAGGGCTACAAGTGGAAGAAGGAGAACGCCGCGATCGTGCTCATGGATCGCGGGTCGGGGCAGCGTCCGACCCTCCTGTACATCTCCGTTCCCGACAATCTGGGCGCCGACGTGGCCAACCAGGTTCTCGGCTCGCTCAAGCCCGCGTAACCAGTGGCACTAGGCTGGTGGGGTACAAGCGGGCGGATTGCTCCGAGCCGCTGGGCGAGGAGATCGAATGAGTGACGTGCTGGTCTGGATCGATTGCGAGATGACCGGGCTCGACCTTGGGCGTGACGCGCTGATCGAGGTCGCGTGTGTCATCACCGACAGCGAGCTCAATCAGCTCGACGAGGGCGTTGACGTGGTCATCAAGCCGCCGCCCGAGTCGCTGGAGCAGATGTCGCAGGTGGTGCGCGAGATGCACACCGCCTCCGGGCTGCTGCCCGAGCTGCCCGGTGGGGTCACGCTGGCCGAGGCGGAGTCGCTCGTGCTCGACTACATCAGGCGCCACGTGCCGGAGCCGAAGAAGGCGCCGCTGTGCGGCAACTCCATCGGCACCGACCGCACGTTCATCGCCCGCGACATGCCGGGCGTCGACGCCTTTCTCCACTACCGCATGGTCGACGTCTCGTCGATCAAGGAGCTGGTGCGCCGCTGGTACCCGCGGGTCTACTTCGCCGCGCCCGAGAAGCAGGGCGGACACCGCGCGCTGGCCGACATCACGGAGAGCATCAGGGAGCTGCGCTACTACCGCGCGGCCATCTTCGTGGGCCAGCCGGGGCCCGACTCGGCGACCGCCCGGCAACTCGCCGAGCGGGTCAGCGGCTGAACGGGTGGCGTAAAGACTCCCGAATCCCGCTACACTTTTCCTGTGCCGTCACGACGCGGGCGGCCGTGGTGGGTGTAGCTCAGTTGGCAGAGCGCCAGGTTGTGGTCCTGGATGTCGAGGGTTCAAGTCCCTTCACTCACCCCAAGCGCACAGCCGGTCCCTCGGGACCGGCTGTTGTCGTTTTCTCCCGACAACGCCCCCAAATCAGGACAATGCGAGTTATGCTCGCTGTCTACCGCTAACGCCGGAAGCACGGGGGCCATCGGCGATCAGACCGTCTGCGCGCCCCCGGAGGCCGGATGAGAGTCGACGACGCAGCGTTCGAAAGCGTGTTCACGTCTCTGAGCAAACGCGAAGCCGAGGTCATGGACCTGATCGCGACGGGCCAGTCCAACGGCCAGATCGCCCAGATCCTGTTCCTCAGCGAGAAGACCGTGAAGAACCACGTGAACCGGATCTACGCCAAGCTGGGCGTCGACTCCCGGGTCACGGCCATCGGCCTGTGGCTCTCGGTCAGGGAGAACGGCTCGTGAGGTCCGCCGCGCCGGCTCAGCCGGGCTTGATCCTGCGGCCGGTCAGGCGGGTGGGCCTGATCTTCAGGTAGTGCTGGCGCGCGCCGCCGGCCCAGGGCTCGACGCCCGTCCTCGCCGCCTCCGTACGCTCGTCCTCCGACGTGACGTGGTGGAGCGAGCCGTGGACGAGCACGCTCCAGCCGCCGCGCGTCAGCTCCTCGATCCGGTCGACCTCGAACGCCACCTTGTACTCGACGTTCTCGACCCCGGTGCTGAGGTCCTCGTCGGTGCTGCCGCCCGCCACGGTCCTGAAGACGATCGAGCCCTGGGACATGCGGAAGTTCACCGGCAGCACGGTCAGGCCGTAGCGGCCCTCGAAGGCGATCCTGCCCACGCCGCCCGGCTCCAGCAGGTGCAGGCACTCCTCCTCGTTGAGCGGGACCAGCGTGGGGTGCGCCGAGGCGGGACCCGCCCCCGCGGGCGTCTCCGCCACCTCGCCGAGCAGCCCGTCCACGCTGGTCTCCAGCGCGGTGGCCAGCCTGGCGAGGGCCTCGCGCACGGAAATGCTCGACTGGTCCTCCAGATAGGCGACGTAGCCGACCGCCACGCCCGACCTGTCCGCCAGATCCTGCCGGCTGAGGTTGAGCGATTCGCGGCGTTCCGCTATCCGGCGGCCGAGACGTTCCATGGTGGTCACTTGCTCAGACATACGTGGTGCCCTACCCCGGATCTCCCCAGTTCTCCATGGGGTGTCAGGCAGAAATGGTTTAAGTGATGCCCTGGGTGCCATATGGACCATGAAGCGGGATTCCTGGAAGGACGTTGGTCATATGGTGCACAGAGCGCGCGTCGTCGTCGTGGGGGCCGGCTTCGCCGGGCTGGCCGCCACGCGGGAGCTGGCCAAGGGGGGCGCGCTGGTCACGCTTGTGGACCGGTATCCGTACTCGACCTTCCAGCCGCTGCTCTACCAGGTGGCCACCGCCGGGATGGGCACGGCCGACGTCTCCTACCCGATCCGTACGTTCGCCGCGAAGTGGCCGAACGTCCGCGCCCGCCGGGCCGCGCTGAGCAAGGTGCGCCCGGAGGAGCGGCGGGTGGAGTTCGAGGACGGCACCACCCTCGCCTACGACTACCTCGTCATCGCCACCGGCGTCACCACCAACTGGATCCACGTGGAGGGCGCCGAGGCGAACTCGCTGCCGATCTACTCCCTGCACGACGCGGCCGAGCTGCGGCGGCGCCTCCAGCACTACATGGAGGACACCGCGGCGGGCCGGCGCGAGAGCTGCCACGTCGTGGTGGTGGGCGCGGGGGCGACCGGCGTGGAGACCGCGGGCACGCTGGCCGAGCTGCGCAGGCGGACGATCCCGCTGACGCATCCCGAGATCAGGCCCGACCAGACGAGCGTCACGCTGGTCGAGCGGTACGACTACGTGCTGTCCCCGTACAAGCCGCGGCTGCGGGACGCGGCGGCCGACGCGCTGCGCAGGAGAGGGGTGCGGCTGCGCCTGGGAGCCACGGTGGCGGGCGTACGGCCGGACGCCGTGGTCCTGGAGGACGGCACCGAACTGCCGAGCGACGTCACCGTCTGGGCCCTCGGCGTGACCGCGCCCAAGGAGGTGGGCGACTGGGGGCTGCCGCAGGGCAAGGGCGGCCGGATCACGGTCACGGACGCGCTCAACGTGCCGGACCATCCCGAGATCTTCGTGGCCGGCGACCTCGCGGGGCAGTCCGACCCGCTGCCCCAGCTCGCCCAGCCGGCGATCCAGATGGGCAAGCACGTGGGCGCGCAGATCCTGGCCGCGGCGCACGGGCGGCCGCCCGGCCGCTTCTCCTACCGCGACCCGGGGATCATGGCGACCGTGGGGAAGGCGGAGGCCGTGCTGCAGCTGTCCAACGGGCTGACCATGCGGGGGCTGCCCGCCTGGCTGGCCTGGATCTTCGTGCACGTGGCCTATCTGCTGGGCGGGCGCAACCGGGTCAGCGTGCTGCTCAACTTCTTCTGGCGCTACGGCGGGCCGCGCCGCAGCGCCGCGAGCATCGCCTCGACGGACTGAGCCTCAGAGCGCCGCCGCCAGGGCGGTCAGCCCGTGTTCGAGGTCGGCCTCGGGGATGTTCAGCGCCGGGCGCAGGCGTACGGACCGGGGCCCGCAGGGCAGCGCCAGCACGCCGTGGTCCTCCCGCAGCCTGGTCACCAGGCCGTCGCGCGCGGCCTGGTCGGGCAGGTCGAACGCGCACATCAGCCCCCTGCCGCGCACCCCCGAGACCGTGTCGGGGTGCTCGGCCTCCAGCTTGGTGAGCCGTTCGAGCAGGACGCCGCCCAGCGTCGCGGCGCGGGCGATCAGGCCGTCGCGTTCGACGATCTCCAGGATGCCGCGGCTGCGGACCATGTCCACCAGGCCGCCGCCCCACGTGGAGTTGATCCGGCCGCTGAGCCGGAAGACGTTGTCGGCCACCTGGTCGACCCTGCGGCCGGCCATGATGCCGCCCACCTGCACCTTCTTGGCGAAGGCCACCACGTCGGGGGCCAGGCCGAGCTGCTGGTAGGCCCAGGGTGTGCCGGTGGTGCCGCCGCCGGTCTGCACCTCGTCGAGGATGAACAGTGCGTCGTGCTCGTGGCACAGGTCCTGCATGGCGCGCAGGAATTCGCCCCGCATGTGGTTGTCGCCGCCCTCGCCCTGGATCGGCTCGGCGATGAAGCAGGCGATGTCGTGCGGGTGGCGTTCGAACGCCTCCCGGGCCTGGGCCAGCGCGCGCTCCTCGGCGGCCTCGACGTCGCCGAAATGGATGGCGGGCACGTCGATGCGCGGCCAGTCGAACTTCGGGAACCGGTCGGTCTTGCCGGGCTCGGTGTTGGTCAGGCTCAGCGTGTAGCCGCTGCGGCCGTGGAAGGCCCTGGTCAGGTGCATGACCTTGGTGCCCAGGTCGCGTGACCTGCCGGCCTCCTCGTTGCGCCGGCTCTTCCAGTCGAAGGCGGTCTTCAGCGCGTTCTCGACGGCGAGCGCGCCGCCCTCGACGAAGAACAGGTGGGGCAGCTCGGGGTCGCCGAGCACGCGGGCGAACGTGTCGACGAAGTCGGCCAGGTGCTCGGTGTAGATGTCGGGGTTGGCGGGCTTGTTCCGCGCGACCTGGCCGAGCAGCTCGGCGAAGTCGGGGTCGAACGGCGGGTTCACACCGAGCGGGGCCGAGGCGAAGAACGTGTAGAAGTCCAGGTAGCGACGGCCGTTGCGGGCGTCGACCAGCCAGGAGCCGCGGCTGAGTTCGAGATCGAGGACGAGACGGTAGCCATCGACGAGCAGGTGACGGGCAAGGCGGGTGTGTACGTCCATGCCTTCTCCAAGGTCGTGAGACAGGCGCCGGAGGTTCCTCATGAGAAATACCGGCATATCCAAAAAATTTACGGCATTCATGCCCCTGGAGTGAAGTTCTTCACGCGAAGAGACAGCGCGATCATCGCGATTCCGTAGAGGACGGCGAAGACGCCGATGAGCCAGACGAGGCTCAGCATCCCGGCGCCGGGCCAGACGAGCAGCAGGATGCCGAAGACGACCGACAGGATGCCGCCCACGATGAACATCCACTCGTTGTCGATGGTCTTGCGGAGCCCGATCCCGGCCACGATCTCGGAGACGCCGGCGAAGATCGCCCAGAAGGCGATGAGGTAGAGGAGGGCGAGCGAGGTGATGCCCGGCCAGACAAAGGCCGCGATTCCAGCCAGAATCCCGATAATTCCGGAAAAGATCAGCCAGGCTCTGGACTGCGCGCCATGCCGGAATCCGGCGAACAGCTCGAACACCCCGGAGACGATGGCGTACGCACCGAAGAAGACCACCAGCACCAGCAGCGTGATCCCCGGCCAGATCAGGGCGAGCACGCCGAAGAGGACGGCGGCGAGGCCGCGCACGAGCAGCAGCCA
>JABFVJ010000310.1 GCA_013362835.1 Nonomuraea sp.
AGCCTGCCGGACGGGACGACCTTCACGGTCCCGGCGGGCGACGTCCGCGTCGTCTAGATCCACCAGAGGGCGTCCGCCCTCGCACGACCGTCGGGAAAGCGCTTACCGAGCGAAGGGAGGGCCCCGAGTCCGTGCCGCAGCGGCGGCACCACCCCCCGCAGGCGTCCTGAGCGGCGCCCGTACCCTGCACGGAGGTGCAGTTCCATGACCGAGATCAGCAGACGCGACGCGTTGAAGGGCATGGCGGTGGCCGGCGCGGCCCTGCCCCTGGCCACGATGCTCGACTCTCCCGCCCTGGCCGCGGCCGGCGTGCCCGACGTCGGGCTGCGCTGGCTGGAGGGCAGGCCGGCCGAGGCCGCGGGCACCACCTGGGGCGTGCCGTGGCCCAAGGGCGTGGTGCCCAAGGAGCAGGCGTTCGCGCTCACGGCCGCCGACGGCGCGGCGGTGCCCGTGCAGACCTGGCCGCTGGCGTACTGGCCGGACGGGTCGCTCAAGTGGACCGCGCACGCCGCCGTCGGGGCGGCGGAGACGTACACGCTGCGGGCCGGGGCCGCCGCCGCGCCCGCCGTCCCGGTGACGGTGAGCGACAAGAAGCAGTACGTCGACGTCGACACCGGCGTGATCAGGGTCCGCTTACGCAAGGACGGCTCCGAGCTGATCGGCCAGATCTGGCGCGGCGAGACCGAGATCGCCCGCAAGGGGCAGCTCGTCAGCCTCAGGCAGGGCAGGATCGACGACGGCGACGAGCGTACGGTCGAGGTGGACGCCTACCTCAGCGACATCACCAAGGTCGAGGTGGAGCAGGCCGGGCCGGTCCGCGCGGTGGTCCGGGTCGAGGGCCGCCACACCTCGAAGAAGGGCAGGTCCTGGCTGCCGTTCACGGTCCGGCTCTACTTCTACGCCGGTGCCGAGAACGTGCGCATGGTGCACACGTTCGTCTTCGACCGCGACGGCACGCACGACTTCGTCGCCGGGCTCGGCGTACGGTTCCGCGTGCCGATGCGCGACGAGCCCTACAACCGGCACGTACGCTTCGTCGGCGACGGGCACGGCCTGCTGGCCGAGGCCGTCAAGGGCATCACCGGCCTGCGCCGCGACCCCGGCCCGGCGGTGCGCAAGGCGCAGGTGGCCGGGCAGCGGCTGCCCGACATAGCGACCTGGGACACCCGGGTGAGCAGCCGCGTGCACCTCATCCCCGACTGGGGCGACTACTCGCTCAGCCAGCTCTCCTCCGAGGGCTTCACGCTGCGCAAACGCACCGGGAAGGGCTACGGCTGGGTCGCCGTCGACCAGGGGAAGCGGGCGTCCGGGTTCGGCTACGTGGGCGGCGTGAGCGGCGGCCTCGCCTTCGGCATGCGCGACTTCTGGCAGCGTCACCCGACGCAGCTCGACATCCGGGGAGCCGCCTCCGAGGAGGCCGAGGTGACGGTCTGGATGTGGTCGCCGGACGCGGGCCCGATGGACACCCGCTTCTACCACGACGGCATGGGCCAGGACACCTACCCGGAGCAGATCGAGGGCCTCAACATCACCTACGAGGACTACGAGCCCGGGTTCGGCACGCCGCTCGGCATCGCGCGTACGACCGAGCTGACGTTCTGGGCCGTGGCCGCCACGCCCGACGCCGCCCGGCTGGCCGCGATGGCCGACGCCGCGCGCACGCCGCCGCTGATCGTCGCGCCGCCCGCCCACCTGGCCGCCGCCAAGGTCTTCGGCGGCCTGTTCGCCCCCGTGGACCGCTCGACCCCGGCGAGGAAGACCATCGAGGACCACCTCGACTTCCTCTTCGGCTTCTACCGCGACCAGGTCGAACAACGCCACTGGTACGGCTTCTGGGACTACGGCGACATCATGCACACCTTCGACGAGGACCGGCACGTGTGGCGGTACGACATCGGCGGCTACGCCTGGGACAACTCCGAGCTCTCGCCCGACCTGTGGCTCTGGTACGCCTACCTGCGCTCGGGCAGCCCCGACGTGTTCCGCTTCGCCGAGGCGATGACCAGGCACACCGGCGAGGTCGACGTCTACCATCTCGGCCCGTGGGCCGGGCTCGGCTCGCGGCACAACGTCCAGCACTGGGGGTGCAGCGCCAAGCAGCAGCGCATCTCGACGGCCGTCTACCGGCGGATCTTCTACTACCTGACCGCCGACGAGCGCACCGGCGACCTGATGCGCGCGCTGGTGGACTCCGACAAGACGTTCCTCGCCATCGACCCGCTGAGGAAGATCAGGACCGAGCCGTACACGCCGGATCCGCACGCCCTCGCGATCGGGCTCGGCACCGACTGGAGCGGCCTGGCCGCCGCCTGGCTGACCGAGTGGGAGCGCGGCGGGAACCCGGTCGCGGAGAGGAAGCTCAAGGCGACCATGCGCACGATCGCCGCGATGCCGAACGGCTTCGTCACCGGCGAGGGCCTGTACGACATCGACACCGGCGAGTTCGCCACGGCGGCGAAGAAGGTCTCGGTCTCGCACCTGTCGGCCATGTTCGGGCAGGTCGAGATCTGCGCCGAGCTGATCGGGCTGGTGGACATGCCGGACTTCGAGAAGGCGTGGCTGCAGTACTGCCGCCTGTTCAACGCGTCCAAGGCCGAGCAGGCGGCCGAGACCGGCGCCGACTTCGGCAACCTGATCCTCAAGCAGGGGCACTCCAGGCTGACCGCGTACGCGGCGGTCCGGCTCCAGCGGGACGACCTCGCCGCCCGCGCCTGGAAGGAGTTCGCCACCGGCGACGGCTACGCCCCCGGCCTGCCGTGGAAGGCCGAGAAGGTCGCCGGCACGCTCAACCCGACCGAGGAGGCCGTCTGGGTCTCCACCAACACCACCGCCCTGTACGGCCTGGCCGCCATCCAGAACCTGGCCCTGATCGGCGACCAGCTCACCTGAGATTAAAACGTGTCACCGCCTCCGACCCAGCCTTGGAGGCGGTGTACGCATTGACAGCGGCCACCAGGAATCATAGTTTCCCAGGCACAGGATTAAAACGTTTTGAAGAGAGGGTGCCCGTGCAACGCGTCTGCTTCCTGCTGAAGGTCCGCCCCGAGCGGCTGGCGGAGTACCGCGAACGCCACCAGGCCGTCTGGCCGGACATGCTCGACGCGCTCGCCCGCACCGGCTGGCACAACTACTCGCTCTTCCTCAGAGGCGACGGCCTGCTCGTGGGCTACCTGGAGACCGACGACTTCGAGGCCGCGAAGAAGGCGATGGCCGAGACCGAGGTCAACGCCCGCTGGCAGGCCGAGATGGCGCCCTTCTTCGAAGACCTCGACGGGCGCCCCGACGAGGGCATGCACACGCTGGACGAAGTGTTCCACCTGGATTGATCGGGAAGTAATGACCACTGACATCAAGGCCGCGCTGCGCGGGCAGCACATCGAGACGCCGTCGTGGGCGTACGGCAACAGCGGCACACGGTTCAAGGTGTTCGCGCAGCGGGGGGTGCCGCGCGACCCGTACGAGAAGCTGGCCGACGCCGCCCAGGTGCACGCCCACACCGGCATCGCCCCCACGGTCGCCCTGCACATCCCGTGGGACAAGGTGGCCGACTACGGCGACCTGGCCCGGCACGCGCGCGAACTCGGCGTCGGCATCGGGGCGATCAACTCCAACGTCTTCCAGGACGACGACTACATGCTCGGCAGCGTGACCAACCCCGACCCGGCGGTCCGCCGCAAGGCGCTCGGCCACCTGCTGGAATGCGTCGACATCATGGACGCCACCGGCTCGGACACGCTCAAGCTGTGGTTCTCCGACGGCACCAACTACCCGGGACAGGACGACATCCGGGCCCGCCAGGACCGCCTGGCCGAGGCCCTGGCCGCCGTCTACGACCGCCTGGGCGGCGACCAGCGTTTCCTGCTGGAGTACAAGCTGTTCGAGCCCGCCTTCTACACCACCGACGTGCCCGACTGGGGCACGGCGTACGCCCACTGCGTCAAGCTCGGGCCGAAGGCCCAGGTCGTCGTGGACACCGGCCACCACGCGCCGGGCGTGAACATCGAGTTCATCGTGGCGTTCCTGCTGCGCGAGGGGAAGCTCGGCGGCTTCGACTTCAACTCCCGCTTCTACGCCGACGACGACCTCATGGTCGGCGCCGCGGACCCGTTCCAGCTGTTCCGCATCATGTTCGAGGTGGTGAGCGGGGGCGGGCTGAGCGGGGACGTCGCGTTCATGCTCGACCAGTGCCACAACATCGAGCCCAAGATCCCCGGCCAGATCCGCTCGGTCATGAACGTCCAGGAGGCCACGGCCAAGGCGCTGCTGGTGGACCGGGACGCCCTGGCCGCCGCGCAGGCCGCGGGCGACGTGCTCGGCGCGAACGCCGTGCTCATGGACGCCTACAACACCGACGTACGGCCGCTGCTCGCCGACCTGCGCGAGGAGATGGGACTCGCGCGCGACCCGATGGCCGCGTACGCCAAGTCCGGATATTTCGAGAAAATCGCCGCCGAGCGCGTCGGCGGCACGCAGGCCGGCTGGGGGGCCTGACCATGCATGTCGTGAACGAACTCCTCGAACGCTCCCACCGCCTGGGCGCCGACCCGCGCAACACCAACTACGCCGGCGGCAACACCTCGGCCAAGGGCCGCGCCCCCGACCCGGTGACCGGCGAGGACGTCGAGCTGCTCTGGGTCAAGGGCTCCGGCGGCGACCTCGGCACCCTCAAGGAGGGCGGACTCGCCGTCCTGCGCCTGGACCGCCTGCGCGCGCTCGTGGACGTCTACCCGGGCGTCGAACGCGAGGACGAGATGGTCGCCGCCTTCGACTACTGCCTGCACGGCAAGGGCGGGGCCGCCCCCTCGATCGACACCGCGATGCACGGCCTGGTCGAGGCCGCCCACGTCGACCACCTGCACCCCGACGCCGGCATCGCCCTGGCCACCGCCCGCGACGGCGAGGAGCTGACCGGGCGCGTGTTCGGCGACCGGGTCGTGTGGGTGCCGTGGCGGCGGCCGGGCTTCCAGCTGGGCCTGGACATCGCCGCCATCAAGGCCGCCAACCCGCGGGCGATCGGCTGCGTTCTGGGCGGCCACGGCATCACCGCCTGGGGGAGCACGTCCCAGGAGTGCGAGGCCCGCTCGCTGGAGATCATCCGTACCGCCGAGGAGTACCTGGCCGCCCACGGCCGCCCGGACCCGTTCGGGCCGGTCGTCCACCCGCCGCTCCCC
The DNA here is from genome assembly GCA_013362835.1 of Nonomuraea sp. The sequence goes on from JABFVJ010000310.1 coordinate 5,172, forward strand.
GAGCGGGAGCGGCGCGAGCGGGCCGCCGCGCTGTTCCCGCTGGTCCGGGGCCTGGCCTCCACCGACGCGCGCCAGGTCGGCCACTACACGGACACGCCGGAGGTGCTGGACTTCCTCTCGCGCGCCGAGCACCCGCGCCTGGCCGCGCTCGGCACGTCCTGCCCCGACCACTTCCTGCGCACCAAGGTCGCGCCGCTGGTGCTGGACCTGCCGCCGGACGCGCCCCTGGAGCGGGCCGCCGAACGGCTGCGCGAGCTGCACGCCGCCTACCGCGCCGACTACACCGCCTACTACGAGCGCCACGCGACCCCGGACTCGCCGCCGATGCGCGGCGCCGATCCGGCGATCGTGCTCGTGCCCGGCGTCGGCATGTTCTCCTTCGGCAAGGACAAGCAGACCGCCCGCGTGGCCGGCGAGTTCTACGTCAACGCGATCAACGTGATGCGCGGCGCCGAGTCCGTCTCCGCCTACGCGCCCATCCCCGAGTCGGAGAAGTTCCGCATCGAGTACTGGGAGCTGGAGGAGGCCAAGCTGCGCCGCATGCCGAAGCCGAAGCCGCTGGCCACCCGGGTGGCGCTGGTCACCGGGGCCGGCTCGGGCATCGGCGCGGCCACCGCGCGGCGGCTGGCCGCCGAGGGCGCGTGCGTGGTGCTCGCCGACCG
>JABFVJ010000138.1 GCA_013362835.1 Nonomuraea sp.
GTCGGGACGATGATGTTCTGCCTGGCCACCCTCCAGATCGGCGGCACGAACGTGTTCACGCCCGCCTTCGACGCCAAGGAGGTCTGCCGGCTGATCGAGGCCGAGCGGGTGACGCAGGCGTTCCTGTTCGGGCCGATGATCGACGCGGTCGCGGCGGCGAACGCGGACGGCGCGTACGACCTGTCCTCGCTCAGGTTCGTCTCGCACTCCCCCGAGTGGGACGACATGATCACCGTGGACGACTCGCCGTGGTGCCGGAGCAAGATGGGCGGGTACGGGCAGACCGAGGTGGGCGGCATGCTCACGTTCCTCGGGCTGGCGGAGGGCGGGGCGGGGTTCGCGGGGCGGCCGTCGCCGCTGGCGCAGGTGCGCGTCCTGGACCCGGAGGGGGACGAGGTGCCGCCGGGCGAGGTGGGCGAGATCTGCGCGAGGGGCAAGACCCTCTTTTCCGGATATTTCGCCCGTCCCGACTTAAATGCGGTCAAGATGCGGGATGGCTGGTATCACACCGGTGACCTCGGCCGCCGCGAGCCCGACGGCACCCTCACCTTCATCGGCCCCCGGCTCCGCATGATCAAGTCGGGCGCCGAGAACATCTACCCGGCCGAGGTGGAACGGGTGCTCAAGGCCCACCCCGCCGTGGCCGACGCGGCGGTGATCGGCGTGCCCGACCCCGTCTGGCGCCAGGCGGTCAAGGCCGTGGTGGTGCGGCGGCCGGACGCCGACGTCTCGGAGAAGGAGCTGATCGAGCACGTCAGGAGGCAGCTCGCGTCGTACAAGAAGCCGAGGGAGGTGGTGTTCGCGGACGTCATCCCGAAGCAGGGCTTCACCCCCGACTACGACGCCCTCGACGCCGCCCACGGCGGCGGCGGCTACCCGGGCTCCTGAGCGCTCACAGGTCGGCGAGCGGGGTGTCCGGGCTGCCGGTGCCCCCCTCGATCCTGAGCGGCGCGGCCACGAACACGAACTCCGTGCGCCCGGCCGCGCCCAGGTCCTCCAGCCAGAGCATCTCGACCAGGTGCACGCCGTGCCGGTGCAGCAGGATGAGGTGCAGGTCGTCGGCCAGGGACTCGTCGGCGAGCTGGCGCGCGTTCAGGCCGCCGATGGCGGCGTTGTCGCAGGCCACCACCGACACGTCCCGCTCGGCCAGCCAGCTTCCCGCCTCCGCCGACAGCCCCGGCTGCCCCGCCCAGTACTCCTCGTGCGAACGCTCCCACACCAGCGGCCAGCCCGTACGGACCACCGCGGCGTCCCCGGGGCGCGGCGTGGCGATCTCGGCGAGCAGGCCGGCGGAGATCCGGAAATCGGCGGGAAGGTGGTCGAGCCCGAGATGCCGGGGCACGTCGAACAGCACGCCGCGCGTCACCACGCCGCCCACGTGCTCGATGCCGCACCTGGTGGCGCCGTAGGAGCGGACGCGGGCCGCCGGGTGGCCGTTGTAGAGCTCGTCGCCGGTCCACATGTGGCACAGGGCGTCCATGTGGGTGGTGGTGCCGTGGTGGGTGACGAGCAGGGCGTCGTCGGCCACGCGCAGGCCGTCGCCGATGGGACGGGCGCCGGCCGCGTAGTCGCCGCCGTCCACGGACATGAAGTGTTGCGGCAGCGGGCGGCCCCGCAGGTGCGGGACGGTGGTGGGGGCGGCGGAGGAGGTGGCGCCCCTGATCGGCATGGCCAGGCTCAGCACCTCGCCCGTCGTGGCGCTGCGCAGGGCCTCCAGGACCAGGGCCGGGGTGAGCAGGTTGAGAGTTCCCCGCTGATCATCTGGGCCGAATCGTCCCCAGTTGTTAGGCTCGTTCACCGAGTAAGCGCTCCCTTTCCCGCGGAGGTTCGATGTACTGCGATCCCCGGTTCTCCCCCGTACGCGAGGCGTTCGAGCGGAACTTCGCCGAAGGCGCGGAGCTGGGCGCGGCGGTGGCCGTCTACCTCGACGGCGAGCTGGTCGTCGACCTGTGGGGCGGGGTCGCCGACGGGCACGATGACCGGGCCTGGGAGTCGGACACGCCGGTCTTCGCCTACTCCTGCACCAAGGCCGTGGCCGCCACCGTGCTGCTCCAGCTCGCCGAGCGCGGGCTGGTGGAGCTGTCGGCGCCGGTCGCGGAGGTGTGGCCGGAGTTCGCCGCCGAGGGCAAGGGCGCGATCACCGTCGAGCAGGTGCTGACGCACTCCTGCGGGCTGCCGGTGATCGAGTCGCCGGTGCCGGTGGAGGAGTTCGAGGACCTGGCCGCCATCGCCGCGCGGCTCGCCGGGCAGGCGCCCGTCTGGGAGCCGGGGACGGCGCACGGGTACCACGCGCTGACGTACGGATTCCTGGTCGGGGAGATCGTGCGGCGGGTGACGGGCAAGTCGGTGGGCGAGCTGGCCGGCGCGGAGATCTCCGGGCCGCTCGGCCTGGACCTGTGGGTCGGCGCGCCGGACGACGTGATCGCGCGGGCCGCCCGCCTCAAGGCCCCCTCCCGGCCCACCACCGCGGCCCCCTCCGGCGGCGGGGCGCCGGGGCGGGCGGACGTGATGGCCGAGATGAGCAGGGCCGTGCTCGATCCGGGCAGCCTGATGAACCGGGCGCTCGGCAACCCGGCCATCCGCCTGCTCGACGGCGGCGCGAACAACCCCGTGATCCTGCGCGCGGGCTGGCCCGCCGCCGGGCTCGTGACCACCGCCAAGGGCCTCGCCGGGTTCTACCGGTCGCTGATCGCCGGCGACGTCCTCGCCCCCGCGACGCTCCAGGACGCCCTGCGCCCCCGCGCCACGGGCCCCGACGAGGTCCTGATCATGGACACCTCGTTCGGCCTCGGCTACATGCGTCCCTCGTTCACCTTCCCGATGCCGTCGCAGGACGCGTTCGGCCACTCGGGCATGGGCGGCTCGCTCGGCATGGCCGACCCGGAACGCGGCCTCGCCTTCGCGTACGTGATGAACAGGATGGCCGACAGCCTCACCGGCAACCTGCGCGGCCTGCGCCTGATCCAGGCGGTCTACCGCTCCCTGTGACCCCACGGCGCTCACTGCATGGTCACGCCGCCGCTCACCGACAGCGTCTGGCCGGTGATGTAGGCGGCGCGATCCGTGCACAGGTAGGCGACCAGGCCGGACACGTCGGCGGGCGTGCCGAGCCGGCGCAGCGGGATCCCTCTGGCGATCTTGTCGACGAGTCCGGGCTCGGCCTCGGACACCCGCCGGAGCATCGGGGTGTCGGTCGGGCCCGGGCAGACCACGTTCGAGGTCACCCCGCCCCTGGCCGCCTCGCGGGCGAGCGTCTTGGCCAGGCCGAACAGCCCGGCCTTGGTCGCCGCGTACGCGCCCTCGCCGCCCGACCCGGCCCGCGCCCCGTCGGAGGAGACGAACACCAGCCGCCCCCATCCCCTCGCCAGCATGCCCGGCAGCAGCAGCTTGGTCATGAGCATCGGGCCGCGCAGGTTGACCTGCCACATGAGGTCCCAGTTCGCGGGGTCGCTCGCGGTGAACGGCTCCACCACCGACACCCCCGCGTTGTGCACGAGCACGTCCACGGGGCCGGCCTCGGCGCAGCAACGTTCGACGGAGGCGGGCGAGGTCAGGTCCACGGCCAGCGCGCGGGCTCCGGGCAGCGCGGCGGCCGTCTTCTCCGCTCCGGCGAGGTCCACGTCGGCGACGGTCACGCGGGCGCCGAGCGCGGCCAGGTCCGTCGCGATGGCCGTGCCGATCGCGCCCGCTCCCCCGGTCACCACGGCGGTACGCCCCTCGATGCGCAGGCCGTCCATCATGCCCATCCCTCCGCCAGGCCGGCGGCGGTGGCGCGGGTGGCGAGCAGGCTGATCGTGTGGCGCAGGACGGCCTTGGCGTAGTCCTCCGGGATGCCCGCGACCGCGTCCGTGACCACGGTCACCCGGTAGCCGAGGTTGACGGCCTCCAGCGCGAGCCCGGGGATGCCCAGGTTGACCGAGACCCCCATCGCGACCAGCGACGACACCCCCAGCGAGCGCAGCGTCATGTCGAGCGAGGTGCCGGTGAACGGCGAGAACCCGTGGTACCTGCGGCTCTCCAGGTCGCCGCGCTCGCGCAGCTCGGGGAGCACCTCCACCGCCGCCGTTCCCTCCAGCATGTGCGCGGGGTCCTTGAGCAGGGAGACGATGAACGGGCAGTTGTCCGTGTGCGAGCCCGCCCGGTCGGGGCGGAAGGCGGCCGTGCAGTGGACGACGGGGATGCCGGCCGCCCTGGCGGCGCGCAGCACGCGGGCGGCGTTGGGCACGACGTCGTGGCGCTCGCAGGCCGCCACCAAGTCCGGAAATTTCGTGAGATCGCCGACGACGCCCCGCTGCATCTCCATCACCAGCACGGCCGACCGCTCCACCCGCAGCCTCCACATTTAGCCGAGCGCTTGCTTGGGAGAATCAGCATACACCGATGGTCTTTTTTCACCACTTACGGCGAAATTTCTCCAGACGTGACAACCCACCCCCCGGGTGAGACCGTCGAATGCACGACGGCATGCCTTATGGGGGTTGGGCTTTGGTCCCTGGTTACCGTGAAGTTCGTCAGCTCGGCGCCGGCCGCACCGGCCGCGTGTTCCTCGCCACCTACCAGTCCACCGGCGCCTACGTCGCGATCAAGTACCTGAACGCCACGCTGCGCAGGGACACCGAGTTCATGGACCGCTTCAGGACCGACACCCACGAGCTGGTCGAGCTCGACGACCCCCACCTGGTCCGGCTCTACGAGTACGTCGAGACCCCGACCAGGGCCGCCGTCGTGATGGAGCTGGTGGACGGCGTGTCGCTGCGCACGCTGCTGACCGAGCACGGCAGGACCGGCCCGGAGGGGGCGCTCGCGCTGCTCAAGAGCGTCCTCGCCGCGCTGGCCGCCGCGCACGAGAGGGGCGTGCCGCACCGCGACGTCAAGCCGGAGAACGTCCTCGTCCAGGCGGACGGCACGGTCAAGGTGGCCGACTTCGGCGTCGTCGTGCACGCCGAGGAGCCGGGGGTGCCGGCGGGCAGCCCGCCGTACATGGCGCCCGAGCTGTGGACGCAGGGGCGGGCCGGGCCGCCCGCCGATCTGTACGCGGCCGCCTGCGTGCTGTTCGAGGCGGTCAGGGGGCGGGCGCCCTATCGGGCGTACCGGGAGGGGGAGGAGCAGGACGTCCCGGCGCTGCGCGATCTGCACCTGGTGGAGCCGGTGCCGCTGGAGGTGGTGCCGGACGCGCTGCGCGACCTGCTCAGGCGCGGGCTGGCCAAGGACCCGGCGGTCCGGTACGCCTCGGCCAGGCAGTTCGCCGCCGAGCTGGAGGAGGACGCGGTCGCCGGCTACGGGCCCGACTGGGAGACGCGGGGCCGCCGCCACCTGGCGGAGCTCGCCACGCTGCTCGCGCTGCGTTTCCCGCTCGCCAGGGCCGACCAGCCGTCGCGGCTCCCGGCCGGGATCCGCGACCGGGTCGTCCGGCTGCCGAGGCTGCCGCCGCACCTGTGGGTCGCGGGCGCGACCGTCGTGGCCGTGGCCCTGGCGCTCATGATCTCCGGCGGGCGGCTCTCGCCAGGGGCGGGCACGATCCTGCTGCCGCAGCCGAAGCCGCCGAGCGAGCTGGACCCCGCGCCGGTCGACGCCCACACCCCCACGCCCCGGACCCCCGCCACCACGCGTCCCCCGTCCTCCCCGCCCGCGTCCTCCCCGCCCGTGTCCTCCCCGCCCGCGTCCGTCCCGCCGGCCCCTACCGGCGCGCCGCCTTCCACGGACGCGCCGCCGCCGTTGCCGACGCAGGCGCTGAGCGGGAGCGCCGTGCCGCCGCCCGCCGTACGGGAGGCCGCCATCACGCGGTGGACCGGCTCGGCGGGGACGGTCCTGGTGTCGGCGGACGGGACCGGG
>JABFVJ010000127.1 GCA_013362835.1 Nonomuraea sp.
CCCAAGCGCGACCACGGCGAGCGGGCGCGGCTGATCGAGGCGCACCGGGTCGCGGCCGAGTTCTACGCCGAGAAGCTGTTCGGGCCCGACGCGGCTCCTGGGCGCCGGTTCCTGTCGGAGCGGGGGTTCGAGCGGGCCGACGCCGAGACGTTCGGGGTCGGTTACGCGCCGGCCGAGTGGGAGGCGTTGTCGCGCCATCTGATGGGGCGCGGGTTCACCGCCGACGAGCTGGTCAAGGGCGGGCTGGCGAAGGAGGGGCGGCGCGGGCCGATCGACCGGTTCAGGGGGCGGCTCGTCTGGCCGATCAGGGACGCCACGGGCGACGTGATCGGATTCGGCGCGCGGAAGTTGCTTGATTCCGACGATGGTCCGAAATATCTGAATACGCCTGACTCGCCGCTTTACAAGAAGAGCCAGGTCCTTTATGGAATCGATCTCGCCAAGCGGGAGATCTCCAAGCGCGCGCAGGCGGTGATCGTCGAGGGATACACCGACGTGATGGCCTGCCATCTGGCCGGGGTGCCGACGGCGGTGGCCACGTGCGGCACGTCGTTCGGCGAGGAGCACATCAAGATCCTGCGCCGGTTCCTGCTCGACCAGGCCGAGTTCCGCGGCGAGGTGATCTTCACCTTCGACGGCGACGCGGCCGGGCAGAAGGCGGCGCTGCGGGCGTTCGCCGACGAGCAGAAGTTCGTCACGCAGACCTACGTCGCGGTGCAGAGCGACGGGCTCGACCCGTGCGACCTGCGGATCAAGCAGGGCGACGCGGCGGTGCGCGACCTGATCGCGAGCCGGGAGCCGCTGTTCCAGTTCGCGATCAGGAGCACGATCTCCCGCTACGACCTGCGCAGCAACGAGGGCAAGATCGCCGCCCTCGACGCGGCCGCGCCCATCGTCGCCGGCATCAAGGACGTGGGCCTGCGCAAGCGCTACGCCATCGACCTCGACCGCTGGCTCGGCTTCATGGACGAGCGGTTCGTCATGCAGCGCATCGGCGAGATCGCCGGCGCGCAGCAGGGGCGGCCCCAGCGCGCGCCCAAGGCGGCTCCCGTCGACCCCGGCGTCCGGGTGGAGGGGGAGCTGCTCAAGCTGGCCGTGCAGCGGCCGGCGCTGCTCGGGCCGCGCTTCGACGCGCTCGACCCGCAGGCGTTCACCGCGCCCGACCACGTCGTGCTGCACAAGGTCGTCATGGCCGCCGGAGGCGCGTCCTCGGCCGGTCACGGGGGCAGGGAGTGGGTCGACCGGCTGCTGGAGCACGCCCACGACGAGGGCGCGAGGGGGCTGGTGACGAGGTTCGCGGTGGAGGCGATCCAGGCCGACGCGCACGCCGAGGAGCGTTACGCGGGCGCCATGCTGGCCGCCATCGAGGCTATCGCGGTCGACCGGGCCATCGCGCAGGTCAAGTCCCGGATCCAGCGGCTCAATCCGGTGGAGGAGCAGCAGGAGTACAACAAGCTGTTCGGCGAGCTGGTGGCGCTGGAGCAGCAGCGCCGCGTGCTGCGCGACCGCGCCGCCGGAAGCTGACCCCGCGGGCCCGGGAGGGGCCCGCGGTTGATAACAGTTCGGCAGCGGTTAAATCGGCAAATCAGGGTGGTTGACCGGGAATTTGGACCGGTCCACGCGGTGGCGAAGCGGGGCGGAGATCGTCATCAGGGCAGCGAAAGAGTGGCGTCCGGCCAGAAGAGGTCGCCGGTCGCGAGAATCCAGACCGCGTAATTGACTTTACTTTCCTGATCAAACTCGGGCCAAACCTATAACCGATCTCAATTCGGTAAGGACGATCGTCTTACCTTCGGGAACAAAAATGGGTCTGCCATTTGATGGAACCAATACTGCAGACTGTCTCCCGTGGGTGCATCGGTGCTGCCAAGCGGACCGCCATCGGTAGATCAGGTGGCGGACCTCGTCGCGAAGGGAAGGGAGCGCGGGAGCGTAACCGTCGATGACGTCGCAGCCGCGCTTGACCGATCCGAGCTGCCGTCCGACGCGCTGGAACGCGTCGTGCGGATGCTCGCCGAGAACGGCGTGGAGGTCCTCGAGCCCCAGGGCGACGAGGAGACCACCCGCGCCGATGAGGAGGACGTAGGCAAGCGGGCGCCGACCAGCGATCTCGTCCGCATCTATCTGCGGGAGATCGGCCGGGTGCCACTGCTGACCGCCGAGGAGGAGGTGGAGCTCGCCAAGTCGATCGAGGCCGGCCTGTTCGCGGAGGACAAGCTGGCCAACGGGGTCTCGCGTCTGGCCTTCCCGGAGTTCAGGGAGCTCGTCTGGCAGGGCACCCGGGCCAAACAACGGCTCATCGAAGCCAACCTGAGGCTCGTGGTGTCGATCGCCAAACGGTACGTGGGCCGCGGCATGCTGTTCCTCGACCTGATCCAGGAAGGCAACCTCGGGCTCATCCGCGCGGTCGAGAAGTTCGACTACACCAAGGGTTACAAGTTCTCCACCTACGCCACCTGGTGGATCAGGCAGGCGATCACCCGGGCGATCGCCGACCAGGCGCGCACCATCCGCATTCCGGTGCACATGGTGGAGACGATCAACAAGCTCGTCCGCGTGCAGCGTCAGCTGCACCAGGACCTCGGCCGCGAGCCCATCCCCGAGGAGATCGCCAAGGAGATGGACCTCCCGGTCGACCGCGTGGTGGAGATCCAGCGCATCGCCCAGGAGCCCGTCTCGCTGCAGTCGCCGATCGGCGAGGAGGACTCCGACCTCGGTGACTTCATCGAGGACGCCGACGCCGTCGTGCCCATGGAGGCCGCGGCCTTCATCATGTTGCAGGATCAGCTCGACGACATCCTGGCCACGCTGTCCGACCGCGAGCAGCGCATCATCCAGCTCCGCTTCGGCCTGGCCGACGGGCATCCGCGCACGCTGGAGGAGGTGGGCAGGGAGTTCGGGGTGACGCGGGAGCGCATCCGGCAGATCGAGTCGAAGACCCTGGCCAAGCTCCGCCACCCGACGCGCGCGCAGATGCTCAAGGACTACCTCGACTGACCCTTCGAGCGAGCGGCGGGCCCGGAGAAGTCCGGGCCCGCCCGCACGTCAGGAGCAGCCCTCGAACTGCGGGACCGCGATGTTGGTCAGGTTGAGCCCCGCCTTGCCGAACCACTTGTGCAGCAGTTTGCTCGCGGTGCCGTCCTGGTACATGTCGGTGATCGCCCGGTTGACCGCCTCGCAGCCCGGTACGTCGTCCTTGCGCAGGCCGACCCCGGTGCGCTGCTCGTTGAACTGCGCGTTGGCCAGCCGCAGCCCCGAGCCGTCCTGGTCGGCGAGGCCGGCGAGGATGACGTCGTTGGTGGTCACCGCGTCCACCTGCTTGCTCTTCAGGGCCTTGAGACAGCTCGCGTAGTCGTCGAACGGCACGAGCTGCGCCGCCACGCTGCGCTCCTTGACGACCCGCTCGGCCGCGTTCGAGCCCTTGACCTCGCAGATCCTGCGGCCCTTCAGCTCGCGCACGTTGCGGACGACGTCGTCGGGCCGCGTCAGGATGTCCTGGTACGAGACGTGGTACGGCCCCGCGAACAGCACCTTGTCCTTACGGTCCATGCTGATCGTGTACGTGGCCAGCACCAGGTCGGCCCGCCCCTGGAGCAGCACCTTCTCCCGGTCGGCGGCCAGCACCGGGATGAGCTTGAAGCTCTTGCCCAGCCGCTTGGCGACGTAGCGGGCCACGTCGACGTCGAAGCCCTCGAAGCCGCCGTCGGGCTTGCGGAAGCCCACCGACGGCAGGTCGGACCGGACCGCGATGACGAGGGAGTCCTTGTCGACGATCGACTCCCGCCCGCCGGCCGCGCAGGCCGCGGTGAGGAGCGCGGTCAGAGCCAGGACCGCTACCAGTGCGCGCTTCAACGGTACTCCTTGAGTCTCGGCCAGACGCCGACGATCACCAGCAGCCCGATCCCCGCGATGGCGAACGGCAGCAGCCGCCACAGGGTGCCGAGCGCGCCCTCGCCGGCGTCGATGGCCCGGTCGAACACCCGCTCGTGCCGCTCGGCCAGCGCCACCAGCGCCTTGTCGTAGGCGTCGAACGCGCTCGCGACCGGGTCCAGCCGGGCGGCGACGGCGTCGTTGGTCTTCCCGCTCAGCGCGAGCCGCCGGAAGGTCGTGTCCGCGTCCTGGAAGGCCCGGTAGGTCTCCAGCACCCGCTTCCCCTCCACCCCGGTGAGCTCGGGCCCGAGCATGCCCAGGGCCTCCTGGGCGCGTCCCGCGACCTTCTGGTGGTAGTCGGTCAGGTTCCCCGACTCGAAGTAGACGACCGACTGCGACTTGTCCAGGAACGTGTGCTCGTAGGTGTCGGCCCGCTCCTTGTCCAGCAGGTAGCGGCTCTGGTCGCCCTGCATGCTGTTGCTGATCGCCCGCGCCTTGGCCAGCGTCAGCACCGAGTCGAACCCGGACTTCTTGGCCGTGCGCAGCTGCGCCTCGTCCTGCCCGAGCACGCTCGCGCCGGAGAGCAGCGCGACCGCCGTGGTGACCGTGGCGACGAGCAGCGCGGGGCCGAACACCCGGCGGAAGCGCCGGGCGAGGAAGACCTGCAGCCAGATCAGGCAGCCCAGCGCGAGCAGCCCGGCCAGCAGCACCGCGACCCGCAGGAGCGGCACCAGGACGTCCTTCTCGTCGTAGGTGCGGCGGACGATCGTGCCGCTCTCCAGGGTCAGGTTGTAGGCCTGCGGGAGCAGCACCAGGCGCATGAGGTCGGTGGCCTGCCGGTAGGTGCCGACCACGTTGGCGGGCGGCGGGCCGGGCGCGTGGCCGGACTGCTCGTTCAGCATCAGCGCCTGGCCGGCCAGACGTTCGTACCTGCCGAGCCCGTCGAGCACCGACTGCACGGTACGCCGCTCGGCGGCGTTGTCGCCGGACAGCTCGAACGCCTTCAGCAGCGCCTGGTTGGCCTCGGAGCGCCGCCGCTCGTACTGGGCGATGGCCTCGCCGCGTCGTGCGGCGTACTGGTCGCCCATGATCAGGGCGTTGGCGACCTGCGCGTCCATGTCGCTGAGCGCCAGGTAGAGGCCGGCGGTGGCGACGACCTGCGGTCCCGCGTCGCGGCCGATGACCCGCAGGCCGTCGCCCGCGGTCAGGCTGCCGACGCCGAGCGCCGCGAAGAGCAGCGCGAGCGCGGCCACCGTGATGCCCGAGATGACCCGGATCCTCCCCGGCACGCTGGGCTGGGCGCCCCCGGTCTGAACCAGGGGCCCCCGGTTCTGCACCAGGGTCACGGCGTCCCCTCCCTGATCGTGATGACGGTCCAGGCGCCCAGGTGGATCCGGTCGCCCGGCCCGATCCTGACGGGCTGGTTGATCGGGACGGTCCTGCCGTTCACCTGGGTGCCGTTGGCCGAGCCTGGGTCCACGAGCGTCCAGGCGCCGTCGGGCTGGGACAGCAGCACGGCGTGCAGGTGGGACACCCCGGGGTCCTCGGGCGGCCCGGTCAGGTCGATCTCCGGCGCCAGGCCCCTGGCCTTGCTGCGCCGCCCGATGCGTACCTGCTCGCCGGCCAGCCCGAACGAGCGCTCGGGGCAGTACGGCGGGAAGGCGATGCTCGCCGCGTCGGGACCGCCCTCGGCGATCACCTTCTCGTAGTAGGTGCGGTCGGCGGCCGTGACGGCCTCCCACCGCGCCCCGGTCACCGGGAACGCGACGGGCGCGCCGTTGCCGGAGAAGTCGTGGCCGCACACCTCGCAGAACTGCCCGGCGCGCGGCGTCTGGCAGATCGGGCAGGCGTCCGCACCACCGCCCGGCGCGGGGACCTGCTGCTGCGGCGCCACCGGGGCGGGCGCCCCGGCCATCTGCGCCCCGCAGCCGTCGCAGTATTC
>JABFVJ010000041.1 GCA_013362835.1 Nonomuraea sp.
ACGGACCCGTCGGCGGGCCTGGTCAGCCCGGTGATCACGTCGATGAGCGTGGTCTTGCCCGCGCCGTTGGGCCCGATGAGGAAGCGCAGCTCGCCCTCCGGCACGGTCAGGTCCACGCCGTCGAGCGCCCTGAACCCGTCGAACTCCACGCGTACGTCACGCAGTTCGAGCACGCCGCCACCTCCCCGCCAGACCGACGATCCCCTTGGGCGCGAACGTCATCACCAGGATGAACAGCGCGCCCTGCAGATAGAGCCAGCCGTCGGCGAACTGCTCGCTGAAGGCCGTCTTGGCGTAGCCCATGAGCACCGCGCCGAGCACCGCCCCGGCCAGCGCGTGCCGCCCGCCGACGGCCACCGCGACGACCAGTTCGAGCGAGGGCACGACGCCGAGCAGCGCGGGCGAGATGATGCCGACGACCGGGACGAACAGCGCGCCCGCGAGCCCGGCCATGCCCGCCGACACGGCGAAGGTGACGGTCTTGACCAGGGCCGGGTCGTAGCCGAGGAAGCGCACCCGGTCCTCGCCGTCGCGTACGGCGACCAACAGGCGGCCGTACCGGCTGCGGACGAGCTGTCTCGCGCCCAGGTAGAGCAGGCCGAGGACGACGGCCACCACCAGGTAGAGGACGCGCTGCGTGGAGTCCTCGGCGAGGTCCTGGCCGAACAGCTCGAAGAAGTTCGTCATGCCGTTGGTGCCGCCGGTCAGCCCCTGCCGGCCGACGAGCAGGATGACCAGGGCGGCGGCGAGCGCCTGGGTGAGGATCGCGAAGTAGGCGCCGCGTACGCGCTGCCTGAACACCAGCGTGCCCAGCAGGACGGCGATCGCCACGGGCCCGATCACCGCCATGGAGATCGCGAACACCGGATTGGCGAACGGCACCCACAGCGCGGGCAGCTCCTCCACCCCGCTCCAGACCATGAAGTCCGGCAGCCCGCCGCCCTCGGCGAGCTTGAGATGCATGGCCATCGCGTAGCCGCCGAGCCCGAAGAAGACCCCCTGCCCGAGCGTGAGCATGCCGCCCTGCCCCCAGACCAGCCCGATGCCGAGCGCCACGATCGCGTAGCACAGGTATTTGGCGAGCAGCCCGAGACGGAAGGGTTCGAGCAGGAGCGGCGCGGCGACCAGCGCGAGCACCGCGATCGCGGCGAACGGTATGTGCTTCCTCATGTCAGCACCCGCGATCGAAGCACGAACAGCCCTTGCGGCCTGATCTGCAGGAACGCGATGATCACGGCGAACACGATCACCTTCGCGAGCGAGGCGTCCGACCAGAACTCGGCGTAGGAGTTGAGCAGCCCGAGCCCGATCGCGGCCAGCACGGCCCCGCGCAGCTGCCCGAGCCCGCCCGCGACCACGACGAGGAACGCGTCCACGATGTAGTAGGTCCCGAGCGCGGGACCGACCGGCCCGATGAGCGTCAGCGCCACCCCGGCCAGGCCCGCGAGCCCCGACCCGACGAAGAACGTCAGCATGTCCACCCGCCCGGTGTCGATGCCGCTGGTCGCCGCGAGCCGCCGGTTCTGCACCACGGCCTGCGTCCTGCGGCCGAGCCCGGTCCTGGTCAGGTACGCCCAGACCCCGACCACCCCGGCCACCGCCAGCGCCATGATGAACAGCCGGTTGTACGGCAGGATCCCCAGCCCGCCGGCCAGCCAGGACGGCGCCGGCACCTGCACGTTCGGCGCCCCGAACAGGTCGCGGGCGAGCTGCTGCAGCACCAGGCTGACACCCCAGGTGAGCAGCAGCGTGTCGAGCGGCCGCCCGTAGAAGTGCCTGATCGCGGCCCGTTCCAGGATCAGGCCCATCACCCCGGCGACCACGAAGGCCACCGGCAGCGCGAGCAGCACGTCCTGGAGCAGGAACGCGGTGTAGGCCCCGGCCATGATGAACTCGCCGTGCGCCATGTTGATCACGCCCATCTGCCCGAACGTGAACGTCAGCCCGAGCGCGATCAGCAGCAGCACCGCCCCGATGGACAGCCCGATGGGGAGCTGGTTGACGAAGGCGCTCATCCCTGGCCCGCCAGCCCGGCCGCCCACGGGTAGCCCTTCAGGTACGGGTCCGGCTTGATCGGCTTGCCCGAGTCCCACACCTGCTTGATCAGGCCGTCGGGCTGGATGACGCCGATGCGGGCGGTCTTGTACATGTGCTGGTTCTCGCCGTCGATGGTGACCAGGCCCTCGGGGCGTTCGAGCGCGATGCCGGGGGCGGCCTTCTTCACGGCTTCCACCTCGGTCGTGCCCGCCTTCTTGACGGCCTCGGCCCACAGGTAGACCGCGTTGTAGCCGGCCTCCATGGGGTCGGAGGTGACCTTGGCCGCGCCGTACTTGGCCTTGTACGCCTTGACGAAGGCGGTGTTGGCCGGGGTGTCGGTGGTCTGGTAGTAGTTCCAGGCGACCGGCTGGCCGACGATGTTGTCGACGCCGATGCCGGTCACCTCCTCCTCGGCGATGCTCACCGACAGCACCGGCATGGTCTCGGCCGTGGTGCCCGCGCTCTTGAGCTGCTTGAAGAAGGCGACGTTGCTGTCGCCGTTCAGGGTGTTGAACACCGCGTCGGGCTTGGCGCCGACGACCTTGTTGACCAGGGTGGAGTACTCGGTGTGGCCGAGCGGCGTGTACTCCTCGCCGAGGACCTCCATGCCGTTGGCCGCCGCGTACGCCTTGATGATCTTGTTGGCCGTACGCGGGAAGACGTAGTCGCTGCCGACCAGGAAGATCTTCTTCTTGCCCTGTTCCCGCAGGTAGTCCAGGCCGGGGATGATCTGCTGGTTGGTGGTGGCGCCGGTGTAGAAGATGTACGGCGAGCTCTCCAGTCCCTCGTACTGCACCGGGTACCACAGCAGCGCCTTGTACCGTTCGAAGACCGGCAGCATCGCCTTCCTGCTGGCCGACGTCCAGCCGCCGAACACGGTGGCGACCTTGTCCTGCCTGATCAGCTTGGTGGCCTTCTCGGCGAACGTGGGCCAGTCGGAGGCGCCGTCCTCCACGACGGGCACCAGCTTCTTGCCGAGCACGCCGCCGGCCTTGTTGATCTCCTCGATGGCGAGGAGCTCGGCGTCGCGCACGGTGACCTCGCTGATGGCCATCGTGCCGCTGAGCGAGTGCAGCAGGCCGACCTTGATGTCGGCGGACTCCTCACCCTGCGACGACCCGCAGGCGGCGAGCGATAACAGGAGGACGGCGGAGACGAGGGAACGGGGGACGCGCACGGCGGTTCCTTCCTGCGGACCGGTACTGCGAGAAAGGTGACTCCGCGGCATTTCACGAGAGGTTCTCGTCCGTTAAGAGGCGATTGCCGATCGTTCA
Organism: Nonomuraea sp.; assembly: GCA_013362835.1. The sequence continues at coordinate 3,312 of JABFVJ010000041.1, forward strand.
CCGGGGAAACGCCCCGGTTCATTCCTCCGGCGAAACCAACACGACATGCCCCGGCAACAGCGTGGAAACGGCCCCTTCCTAGGGTCCGGCCATGCGGCTTACCTCACACGAGCAGGAGCGGCTGCTCATCCACGTCGCCGCCGGAGTGGCGCGCGAGCGGCAGGCCAGGGGCCTTCGGCTCAACCACCCCGAGGCTACCGCCGTCATCGCCTCGTTCCTCATGGAGGGGGCCAGGGACGGGCGCAGCGTGGCCGACCTCATGGAGGCCGGACGGTCCGTGCTGGACCGGGCCGACGTCATGGAGGGCGTGCCGGAGATGCTGGAGAGCGTCCAGATCGAGGCCACCTTCCCCGACGGCACGAAGCTGGTCACCGTCCACAGGCCGATCCCGTGATCCCCGGCGAGTACGCGCACCCCGACGGCGCGCTCCCCCTGAACCCCGGGCGGCCCCGGGTGACGCTCCGGGTGGTCAACACCGCCGACCGGCCGGTGCAGGTCGGCTCCCACTACCACTTCGCGGCCGCCAACCCCGGCCTCGACTTCGACAGGAAGGCGGCCTGGGGGCTGCGCCTCGACGTACCGGCCGGCACCGCGATCAGGTTCGAGCCCGGTGTCGAACGCGACGTGACCCTCGTGCCCATCGCGGGCAACCGGGTCGTACCGGGCCTGCGCCCGGAGTGGGCGGGGCCGCTCGATGGCTGAGATCTCCCGCGCCCGTTACGCCGCCCTCTACGGCCCCACCACCGGCGACCGCATCAGGCTCGCCGACACCGACCTGTTCGTCGAGGTCACCGAGGACCTGTCGATGGGCCCGTCGGGCGCCGGCGACGAGGCGGTGTTCGGCGGCGGCAAGGTCATCCGCGAGTCGATGGGCCAGGCCCGCACCACCCGCGCCGAGGGCGCCGCCGACCTGGTCATCACCGGCGCGGTGATCCTCGACCACTGGGGCGTGGTCAAGGCCGACGTCGGCATCAGGGACGGCCGCATCCACGCCATCGGCAAGGCCGGCAACCCCGACACCATGGACGGCGTGGACCTGGTGATCGGCCCGTCCACCGAGATCCTGGCGGGCAACGGCAAGATCCTCACCGCCGGGGCCGTCGACTCCCACGTGCACCTCATCTGCCCCCAGCTGCTGGACGAGGCCATCGCCTCCGGCGTCACCACGATCGTCGGCGGCGGCACCGGGCCGGTCGAGGGCACCAAGGCCACCACCGTCACCGGCGCCTGGTACCTGGGCAGGATGCTGGAGTCGCTCGACGCGTACCCGCTGAACTTCGCGCTGCTCGGCAAGGGCAACACCGTCAGCACCGACGGCCTGCTCGAACAGCTCAGGGCCGGGGCCTCGGGCTTCAAGCTGCACGAGGACTGGGGCTCGACCCCGGCCGCGATCGACGCCTGCCTGAGCGTGGCCGACGCGTCGGGCGTGCAGGTCACGATCCACACCGACACGCTGAACGAGGCCGGCTTCGTGGAGTCGACGCTCAAGGCCATCGGGGACCGGACGATCCACGCGTACCACACCGAGGGCGCGGGCGGCGGGCACGCGCCGGACATCATCCGGGTGGCCTCCTACCCCAACGTCCTGCCCTCCTCCACCAACCCCACCCGCCCGCACACCGTCAACACGCTCGACGAACACCTCGACATGCTGATGGTCTGCCACCACCTCAACCCGTCGATCCCCGAGGACCTGGCCTTCGCCGAGTCCCGCATCAGGCCGACGACGATGGCCGCCGAGGACGTGCTGCACGACCTGGGCGCGATCTCCATGATCGGCTCGGACTCGCAGGCCATGGGACGCATCGGCGAGACGATCATCCGTACGTGGCAGACCGCGCACGTCATGAAGGCCCGCCGGGGCCCGCTGGGCGACGGCCCGGCCGACAACCTGCGTGCCCGCCGCTACATCGCGAAATACACGATCTGTCCCGCCGTCGCGCACGGCCTGGACGCCGAGGTCGGCTCGGTCGAACGCGGCAAGCTCGCCGACCTCGTCCTGTGGGACCCGGCGTTCTTCGGGGTCAAGCCCGACCTGGTGCTGAAGGGCGGTGTGGTGGCCTGGGCCCAGATGGGCGACGCCAACGCCTCCATCCCGACGCCGCAGCCGGTGCTGCCCCGTCCCATGTTCGGCGCCTCGCCGGTCACGGCCGCCGCGACCTCGCTGCACTTCGTCTCGCCGCTCGCGGTGGAGTCCGGCCTCGCCGACCGGCTGTCCGTACGCCGGCGGCTGGCGCCGGTGGCCGACGTACGGCGGCGCGGCAAGTCGGCGATGCCGCTCAACGACGCCCTGCCGAGGATCGAGGTGTCACCGGACACCTTCGAGGTCAGGATCGACGGCGACCTTATCGAACCCTCCCCCGCCACCAGCCTGCCCCTGACCCAGCGTTACTTCCTCTTCTGATGAACCCGTCCCTGCTCCTCCTCACCGACTCCCGCCTCCCGGCCGGCGGCCACGCCCACTCGGGCGGCACGGAACAGGCGATCGCCTCGGG
>JABFVJ010000108.1 GCA_013362835.1 Nonomuraea sp.
CCCGACTGGGCGGCGCCCAGGACGTCGCCCTCGCGGCGTTGTTCCAGGTCGACCCGGGACAGCTCGAAGCCGTCGAGCGTCGCCGCCACCGCGTCGAGGCGGGCGCGGGCGGGGGTGCCCTCGGGGAAGTCGGAGACCAGCAGGCACAGGCCGGGGAGGCCGCCTCGGCCCACGCGGCCGCGGAGCTGGTGGAGCTGGGAGACGCCGAAGCGGTCGGCGTCCATGATGATCATGACCGAGGAGTTGGGCACGTCGACGCCCACCTCGATGACCGTCGTGGCGATCAGGACGTCGAGCTCGCCCTTCGTGAACGAGCGCATGATCGCGTCCTTCTCCTCCGGCGGGAGCTTGCCGTGGAGGGTGCCGACGCGCAGGTCGTGGAAGGGGCCCTGGGTCAGCAGGTCGGCGACCTCCAGCACGGCCAGCGGCGGGCGGCGCTCGTCGTCGGACGAGGCCCCGGAGGAGGCCGTCAGGTCGCCCTCGTCGCCCTCCAGGTCGCCGATGCGGGGACAGACGATGTACGCCTGCCTGCCGAGCCCGACCTCCTCGCGCACCCGCTGCCAGGTGCGTTCGAGATAGTGGGGTTTCTCGGCCGCGGGCACGACGTGGGTCGTGATCGGGGCGCGGCCCGACGGGAGCTGGGACAGCGTCGAGACCTCCAGGTCGCCGAAGACCGTCATGGCGACCGTGCGCGGGATCGGCGTCGCGGTCATGACCAGCACGTGGGGACGCCCGCCGCCCGCCTTCTCGCGCAGCGCGTCACGCTGCTCCACGCCGAAGCGGTGTTGCTCGTCGACCACGACCAGGCCCAGGTCGGCGAACTGGACGTGCTCCTGGAGCAGGGCGTGGGTGCCGACGACGATGCCGGCCGTGCCCGAGGCGGCGTCGAGCAGGGCCGAGCGGCGGGCCGCCGCGCCCATCGAGCCGGTCAGCAGCGTGACCGCCGTGCCGCCGAACATGCCGCCCTGGGCCAGCTCGCCCAGCATGGTCGTGATCGAGCGGTGGTGCTGCTGGGCCAGCACCTCGGTCGGGGCGAGCAGCGCGGCCTGGCCGCCCGCGTCGACCACCTGGAGCATCGCGCGCAGCGCCACCACGGTCTTGCCCGCGCCGACCTCGCCCTGCAACAGCCGGTGCATCGGGTGCTCCAGCGCCAGGTCGGCCGCGATCTCCTCGCCCACCTGGGCCTGACCCTCGGTGAGCGAGAACGGCAGCCGCGCGTCGAAGTCGGCCAGCATGCCGTCGGAACGCCTGGGCCGCGGCTTGGCCGGCCAGGCCGTGGCCGCCTGGCGGCGCTGCAGCAGCACGGCCTGGAGCACGAACGCCTCGTCGAACTTCAGCCGGTTGCGCGCCCGCCCGACCTCCGCGAAGTCCTTCGGCCGGTGGATGGCCGCCAGCGCGTCGGCCAGCGGCTGGAGGCCGTGCCTGGCCCGCAGGCCGGCGGGGAGCGGGTCGTCGAGCGGGCCCAGCGTGTCGAGCACCACGCCGACCGCCCGCCTGATCGCCCACGGCGTCAGGTCCTTGCCCGCCGGGTAGATCGGCACCGGCGCGCTCGCGAACTCCTCCGCGTTCGCCTCGCCCTCCTCGAACAGCTCGAACTCCGGGTGCGAGAGCTGCCAGCGCGGTTTCGCACGGGCGCCGAACAGGCCCACCTTGCCGGCGAACATGCCGCGCCGGCCCGGCTTCAGCCGCGACTCGGCCACGTGGGAGCCCTTGCCGAAGAAGGCGAGGTAGATCCGGTTGCCGTTGCCGTCGACGACCTCGGCCTCCAGCCAGGTGCCGCCGCGGTTGCGCATGGGTTTGCGCATCAGCCTGGTCACCTCGCCGACGACGGTGACGTGCTCGTCGACCTCCAGCGCGTCGAGCGAGGTCAGCTCGCCGCGCTCGGCGTAGCGACGCGGGTAGTGGCGCAGCAGGTCACCGACCGTCTCCAGGCCGAGCACACTGTGCAGCAGCTTGGCGGTCTTCGGGTCGAGCGCTTTGGTCAGGGGCTCGTCGAAACGGCTCACGGCATTCAGTTCTACCGCCTGCGGCCGACAGGAATCCCGAACAGGGGCCTGAGTCGCCGTTCCGGGCCCTTCGGTCGCTACTCCACGCCGATCAGGAGGGGGTAGCCGCCCTGCTCGCCGTCGTACACCACCAGGTCCACGTCGGGGCGCGTACGGCGGAGGTGGTCCTCCAGGCGGGTGGCGAGGCGTTCGGGCAGGTCCGCGCCCGTGACCAGGGTCACCAGCTCGCCGCCGCCCGCCACCATCCTGTCGATGATCAGCACGGCCACCCGTTCCAGGTCGCCGCCGATCACGGCCACGTCGCCGTCGATCAGGCCCAGCACGTCGCCGGGACGGCACACGCCCGCGCTGGTGAACGCCTCCCTGTCCGCCACCGCCAGATGTCCGTGCCTGGTGTGGCCGGCCGCGTCGGTCATCGCCACCACGTCGTCGTCGAAGCGGCGCAGCGGGTCGTGCACGGCCAGCGCCGACAGCCCCTGAACGGTCGCCCTGGTGGGCAGGACGCTGACCACCACGCCGTCCTCGCGGGCGATCTCGGCCGCCGCCGCCGCGATCGGGAGGACGCCCTCGTCGTTCGGCAGCACGGCGACCTCGCTGCCCGCCTGCCTGATCGCGGCCAGCAACTCGGGGAGCGGGGGCCGGGTGCCCGGCTCCCGGCGCACCACGACCGCGCCGCTCTCCTCGAACAGCGCCGCGATCCCGTCTCCCGCCGCGACCGCCACCACGCCCCTGCCCGCACCGGCCCGATGCGTACGCTCGGCCAGGTACGTGATCCTGATCCGGTGCGGCCGCCCGGCCCGCAGCCCCGCCTCCACGGCGGGACCCGCCTCCGCCACGTGGACGTGCACGTTCCACAGGCCCTCGCCGCCCACCACGACCAGCGAGTCGCCCATGGCGTCGAGCTCCTCGCGCAGCGCGGCCACGGCGCGGTCGTCGGAGTCCAGCAGGTACATCACCTCGTAGCCCGCGCCCACCTCGGTCATCGGCGTCACCCGCGAGGTCGGGGCGGGCACGTCGTAGTGGTCGCTGTAGGAGTCGGTGAGCACGGCGGCCAGGGTCTCCAGCACGATCACCGCGCCCGCGCCGCCCGCGTCCACGACCCCGCTGCGGGCCAGCACCTCCAGCTGTCCCGGCGTACGGCGAAGGGCCGCGCGCGCCTCCCGGGCGGCCTCCCGCGCGACCTCGCGCAGGTCGCCCTCGACGTCCTGGACGGCCCGCGCGGCCGATTCCAGCACGGTCAGCACCGTGCCTTCGACCGGCCTGGCCACGGCCTCCCTGGCGAGCGTGGCCGCCCTGAGCAGCCCCTTCCTCAGGTCGGGGCCGTCCTTGAGCACCTCGGCGAGCCCACGCAGGGCCTGGCTGACGATGACGCCCGAGTTGCCGTGCGCGCCGACGAGCGCGCCGTAGGCGAGCGTCTGCCAGACCACGGCGGCGTCCACGTCGTCGGGCAGCGACTCGACGGCCTCGGCCGCCGACAACATCGTGAGGTGCAGGTTGGTGCCGGTGTCGCCGTCGGCCACGGGGAACACGTTGAGCGCGTCGATCTCCGACCTGGCCCCGCCGAGCGCGTCGGCGGCCAGGCGGGCCCAGCGGCGTACCGCCGGCGGGTCGAGGACCTCCATCGCGTGCTCCTCCGACCTCCCCGAATGCGCTACCTTGTTGGAGGAGAATATCTCCGCGCCGGGCGCCGTCCAGTTGGCACAGTGCAGTGGGCCCGGTCCAGGGGGCTCGGTCCGGTGCTCTGGTTCGCGCCCAATGGTGTGGATCAGATATTCTCGTCTGGCTAGCCGGTTGTCCCGGCATGCCCTCCGCCCGGAATGCATCAGCGGACAGGGCTACATCGACTGTTTTAAGGAGCGATACCGTGGCTTCCGTCTGCGATGTCTGCCGCAAGGGGCCGACCTTCGGCAACAACGTGTCCCACTCGCACCGCCGCACCCGTCGTCGTTGGAACCCCAACATCCAGACGGTCCGCGCGGTCATCGGCGGCACGCCGAAGAAGCTGAACGTGTGCACCTCGTGCATCAAGGCGGGCAAGGTCACCCGCTAGTTTCTCGTCTTCCACGAAAGCCCGTCACCCCGTCAGGTGGGTGACGGGCTTTCGTCGTGCCCGGATGTCCAGGTGTCGCCGCAGGAGGTCAGCGCCGGCGCCAGGCGTGGTCCACAGGGCCGATGCCGGACCCCAGGGGAAAGCCGCGGGCGATGGCGCCCGTCACGTAGTCCTTGGCCCTTCCCACCGCCGTCGGCACGTCGTCGCCGAGCGCGAGGCGGGAGGCGATGGCCGAGGCGAGGGTGCAGCCCGTGCCGTGGGTGTGGCGGTTGTCGAGGCGTTCGGCGGCGAAGCGGTGCTCGGTGGTGCCGTCGGTCAGGAGGTCGACGGGGGCTCCGGGCAGGTGGCCGCCCTTGATGAGGGCCCACGCGGGGCCGAGCGCCAGCACGGCGTCGGCGGCGCGCCGCAGGTCGCCCTCGTCCTCGACCTTGACCGAGGTGAGCTGCTCCACCTCCCACAGGTTGGGCGTCACGACGGTGGCGACGGGCAGCAGGCGCGTCCTGAGCGTGTCGACGGCCTCGGGCGCGAGCAGCGAGTCGCCGTGCTTGGACACCCCCACCGGATCGACCACCACGGGCGCGGGATAGGCCGCCAGCACCTCGGCGACCGTCTCCACCAGCACGGGCGAGGCCAGCATGCCCGTCTTGATCGCCTGCGCGCCGATGTCGCCGAGCACGGAGTCGAGCTGCGCGCGTACGGCCTCCGGCGGCAGCTCCCAGTAGCCCTGGACGCCCAGCGAGTTCTGGGCCGTCACGGCGGCGATGACGCTCATGCCGTGGACGCCCAGGGCCATCATGGTCTTCAGGTCGGCCTGGATGCCCGCGCCGCCCCCTGAGTCGGAGCCGGCGACGGTCAGCACGCGTGGAGGGGTCGAAACGGTCATGTCCCCATCCAACCACTCAGGCGACGGAGCACTCCCCACCGACCAGCCCGCACGTCCCGGGCTCCTGCGCCTTCCCCGTGGCCGAGTACGTGACGTCCACCGAGTCGCCCGCGGCCAGCGAGCCGGACAGGTCGACGATCAGCAGGTCGCCGTCCTGGGTCCAGGAGGCGCCGTCCACGTCCATGACCCGGCCCTCGACCGGCACGGAGAAGGTCGCGTCCTCCAGCGGGTCCTTGGACTGGTTCGTGACGTGCAGCGTGGCCGAGTACGTGGTGATCCGCTGCTTGACCGTCTGCCGTACGTTGACCGAGCCGCCGCTCGGGGCGGACTGGGCCGTGTTGGTCGGCTGGGCGCTGCTGCCCACGGTGGGGACCACGCCGGTGTCGGAGTTGTCCAGGCTCGTGGGGTCCTCGGTCGGCTCCTCGGTGGGCAGGTCGTCGGCGGGCAGCTCGTCGTCCTGCTGCGGTTCGGCCGTCTTCTTCGCCTTCGTCCTGGTGGGCTTGGGGGTCGGGGTCGTGCTGCGTCGGGGAGCGCGGTTGCTGTACGTCGTCGTCGGCGACGGGGTGTCGGACGGCGAGGTCTCCTCCGTCGCCTCCTCGGCCGGATCGTCCTCGGCGGGCTCGGACTCCTCGGGGCCGGAGAGCGTGGGGGACGGCGCGGTGCTGGTCTGGACGGCCGCGCAGCTCGCCTCCGCGCACTTCTCCGTGCCGCCGGGCGAGCTCATGAGCTTGACCCCGGCCACCGTGCCGCCGAGGACGACGGCCACGGCCGCGACCGACAGCAGCGCCATGCGGCCCTTGCCCTTGCCGCCGCCCGATCCCGAGGGGACGTCGAACACGTCGTCGCCGCCACCGCC
>JABFVJ010000350.1 GCA_013362835.1 Nonomuraea sp.
ACCTCGGGCGCCCAGCAGGGCATCGACCTGTCGGCCAGGGTGCTGCTGCGGCCCGGCGACCGCGTGCTCGTGGGCGATCCGACCTACGGGGGAGCGCTCAGCGTGTTCCGGCGGGCCGGGGCGCACGCGGTGGCCCTGGACCTCACCTCGCCACCGGACGTGCGCGACGCGCTCGCCCGCCACCGCCCCGCCGCCGTCTACGCGGTCAGCGTCGACAACCCCACCGGGACGGTGTCCGACCTGCGCCACGTGGCCGAACTGGCCGCCGCGGCGGACGTCCCGCTGATCGAGGACCGCACCCTGGAAGCCCTGGTGTACGACGGCCGGCCCGCACCGGAACCGCTCGCCCTGACCCACCCGCACGGCACGGTCACCGTGGGCTCGTTGTCGAAGGTGCTCTGGGGCGGCCTGCGCGTGGGCTGGCTGACCGCCTCAGAACCGCTGCTGGCCCGGCTCCAGGAGGCCAAGCTGGACGCCGACCTCGCCACCGGCGCGGTCTCCCAGCGCCTGGCCGCCGAACTCCTGGAACGCGCCTCCGTGACCGCCTGGGTCGAGGAGCTGTCGCGCCGCCGCGACCACTTCACCGCCGCGCTCGCCGCGCACCTGCCGTCGTGGACCTGGTCCCGCCCGCAGGGCGGCCTGTCGTTGTGGGCGCGCCTGCCGGGCGCCGACACCGACAGGTTCGCCGCGGCGGCCCGCGAGCAGGGCGTCGCGGTGGCGCCCGGCTCGCTGTTCTCGCCGGACGGCCGCCACCGCGACCGCCTGCGCCTCAGCTTCGCCCTTCCGCCCGCCCTGCTCGACCAGGCGGTCGCGGCCCTCGCGCGGGCCTGGGACCGGTGACCGAGGAGGTCAGACCGCCTCGACCTTGACCTTCACCGCCTTGCTCTCGTGGTGCAGCCGGTCGAGCGAGGTCACCAGGTACGTCCCCGGCGCCTTGGCCTGGTACGACGCCCCCGTGACCACGGCCACCAGGTTGCGCGCGTCGGTGGTGTGGCAGTCCTTGCCCGACTCCGGCACCCGGTACACCGCGTACGCCCGCGCCCCCTGGGACGGCGTCCACGACAGGGTCGAGCCGGCCGCCTTGGCGCCCGCCGGCCTGGCCGGGGCCTCGCCGCCGCGGTCGTCCATGAGCGGGAGCAGGGCCGGACGGCTGTAGTGCTCCTTGGCCAGGCGGTCGATCGCGCCGAGCGGGTTGGTCAGCAGCTGCTTGGCGCTGAAGTAGACGTCGCCGTCGACCTGCTTGTAGCGCTGGTTGATCGTCAGGTGGGACGACAGCTCGCCCGGCTTGGCCCAGGCCGCGTTGGTCTTGCTGCCGACCTGGTAGAGCGCCTGGCCGATGTAGAGCTGCACGTCGCTGCCCTTCACCGCGCCCGCCCACCAGGACGTCAGCGCCTTGTAGTCGGCCACCTTGAAGCCGCGCGGCCAGTAGAGCTGCGGCAGCACGTAGTCGACCGTGCCCGCCTTGATCCAGGCCCGCGCGTCGGCGTAGATCGAGTCGTAGGCGGACATGCCCGACGTCGCGGACCCCGCGGGGTCGTTGGACTTGTTGCGCCAGATGCCGAACGGGCTGATGCCGAACTTCACGTGGTTCTTGGTCTCGTGTACGGCCTCGTCGACCTGCGCCACCAGCTTGTTGACGTTCTGGCGCCGCCACTCGGCCAGCTTCTGGCCCTTGCCGTACTTGGCGAAGGCGGCCTTGTCGTCGAACGTGCCGCCCCCGCCCGGGTAGGGGTAGAAGTAGTCGTCGAAGTGCACGCCGTCGACGTCGTAGCGGCTCACCACGTCGGTGACGACCTTGGTGACGTGCTCGCGCACCTGCGGCAGGCCGGGGTTGTAGTAGAGGAGGCCGCCGTACTTGACCGTCCAGTCGCGGTGCTGCCTGGCCGGGTGGTTGGCGGGCAGCTTGGAGAGGTCGGCGTCATAAGCCGCCCGGTAGGGGTTGAACCAGGCGTGGAACTCCAGGTTGCGCTTGTGCGCCTCCTGGATGAGGAACGGCAGCGGGTCCCAGCCCGGGTCCTTGCCCGCGGTGCCCGTGAGGTACTGCGACCAGGGCTCCAGCGAGGACCGGTAGAGCGCGTCGGAGGCGGGCCGCACCTGGACGAAGACCGCGTTGAGATTGCGCCTGACCGCGCTGTCGAGGATCTTGACGTACTCGGCCTTCTGGCGGGCCTGGCCGAGGCCGGTGCGCGAGGGCCAGTCGATGTTCTTGACCGTGGCGATCCACACCCCGCGCAGCTGGCGCTTGGGGTGGCGGGCGTCGGGCTTGCACGCGGCGGCGGCCGCGGCGTCGGCGGTGGTCGTCGTCTTCTTGGTCGCTGCGGGGCTCTCGGTCGCGCCGGGGCCGAACACATAGGCGGCGGCGGTGGTCACGACCGCGAGGGCAGCAGCGGCTAGGAGTGGGCGTCCAGTTCGCATAGTGCAACCCAGTCTGGCATCTGCTCTCGCGTGGTCGTGACGAAAAAACGAAATGAAGTCGTGATGCTTCTGTTACGAAAGGGTAGAGGTGTGACGAAAGGGGCGGGCCGGGAGGGGCGTCGTCCCTCCCGGCTCTCCACCACGTCATTCCGTGGCCGCCACCTTGCTCGCCAGGTTGGACGGCAGCGGCTCGTAACGCAGGAACGTACGCGTGAACGTGCCCGTGCCGTGGGACATCGAGCGCAGGTCGATCGCGTAGCGGGTGATCTCCAGCTCCGGCACCTCGGCCTTGACCAGCGTACGGCCGGTGCCCACCGGCTCGGTGCCGAGCACGCGCCCGCGCCGCGAGGACAGGTCCGACATCACCGAGCCCACATGTTCGTCGGCCACCAGCACCGACAGCTCGTCCACCGGCTCCAGCAGCAGCGTCGAGACCTTCGACGCCGCCTCCTTCAGCGCGAGCTGCCCGGCGATCTGGAAGGCCATGTCGGAGGAGTCGACCGAGTGCGCCTTGCCGTCGTAGAGCGTGACGCGCACGTCCACCATCGGGTAGCCGGCCACGACGCCGCGCTCCATCTGGGCTCGCACGCCCTTCTCCACCGACGGGATGAACTGCCTGGGCACCACGCCGCCCACGATCTTGTCGACGAACTCGAAGCCGCCGCCCGAGGGCAGGGGCTCGACCTCCAGGTGGCAGATCGCGTACTGGCCGTGGCCGCCGGTCTGCTTGACGTTGCGGCCCATCGCCTGGCACCTGCCGCCGAACGTCTCGCGCAGCGGCACCCGCAGCTCGATCCGCTCGACCTCGACGCCATGACGGTTGGCCAGCCGGTCGAGCAGCACGTCGGTGTGCGCCTCGCCCATGCACCACAGCACGAGCTGCCTGGTCTCGGCGTTGTTCTCCAGCCGCAGCGTCGGATCCTCGGCCACGAGCCTGCCGAGCGCCTGGGCCAGCTTGTCCTCGTCGGCCTTGGACTTGGCCCTGATCGCCACCGGCAGCAGCGGATCGGGCATCTGCCAGGCGGTCATCAGCAGCGGCCGGTCCACCTCCGACAGCGTGTCGCCGGTCTCGGCGCGCGACAGCTTGGCCACGGCCACGATGTCGCCGGCCCCGGCCTTGGCCGCCGGGCGCTGGGTCTTGCCGAGCGGGCTGGTGAGCGTGCCGATGCGCTCGTCCACGTCGTGGTCCTCGTGCCCGCGGTCGGCCAGGCCATGGCCCGAGACGTGCACGGTCATGTCGGGACGCAGCGTGCCGGAGAAGACGCGTACGAGGCTGATGCGGCCCACGTACGGGTCGCTGGTGGTCTTGACGATCTCGGCGACCAGCGGGCCGTCGGGGTCGCAGGCGATGCCCTTGACCGGCTTGCCCGACAGGTCGGTGATCTCCGGCATCGGGTGTTCGAGCGGCGAGGGGAAGCCCTGCGTGATGAGCTCCAGCAGCTCCGTCATGCCCACGGCGTGGCCGTCGCCGAGCCCGCTGCACAGCACCGGGTAGAAGCTGCCGCGCGCGACCGCCTTCTCCAGGTCGTCGATGAGGACCTTGGTGTCGATGGGCTCGCCCTCGAGGTAGCGCTCCATGAGCGACTCGTCCTCGCTCTCCTGGATGACGCCCTCGATCAGCTCGCCGCGCCGCTCCTCGATCTGCGCCTCGTACTCGGCGCCCGGATCCTTCTCGGTGCGGGTGCCGGTCGCGTAGTTGTAGAACTTCTGCGACAGCAGCCCGATCAGGCCGTTGACGTGCCCGTTGGTGATCACGGGCAGGTAGAGGGGCGCGACGCCGTCGCCGAAGACGTCCTGGCAGGTGGTCAGCACGTCGTCGAAGTCGGCGCGCTGGTGGTCGATCTTGGTGATCACCACCGCCCTGGGCATGCCGACCCGGGCGCACTCCTCCCAGAGCATCTGCGTGAGCCCGTCGATGCCCTCGGAGGCCGACACGACGAACAGGGCGGCGTCGGCCGCGCGCAGGCCGGCGCGCAGATCGCCCACGAAGTCGGCGTAACCGGGGGTGTCCAGAAGATTGATCTTGATGCCGTTGTGCACGAGCGGCGCCAGGGCCAGGTTGACCGACCGCTGCTGCCTGACCTCGACCTCGTCGAAGTCGCTGACCGTGTTGCCGTCCTCCACCCGGCCCGGGCGCTGGATGGTGCCCGTGGCGGCCAGCAGTTGCTCGACCAGGGTCGTCTTGCCCGCTCCTGAGTGGCCGACCAGCACGACATTGCGTATCGCATCCGCCCTGTCGGCCGTGGGTGCCCTGCCCGCGGCTCCCATGGCCCCGCCGGCGTTCCTTTCCGCCACATCGCCTCCCGCGTCGTCGGTGCGTTCGCCAACGCCGCGCCCGCGCGGAGGGTGTCAGAAACCGCATGGACGCGGTGTGTTCACCAAATACCCCTGTGGCGAATATCACAAGGGGTGCGGGGCAAAGAAAGTGGCCGCTCACGCGATGGCCTACGATCGGACGGCGATGCTCAAACTCCTGCGCCCGGCCATGACCCGGATACTCACCCCGCTGGGCAGGGCTCTCGCCGACCGCGGGATCGGCCCGGACGCCGTCACGGCGATCGGCACCCTCGGCACGGTGATCTCCGCCCTGCTCCTGTTCCCGCTGGGCCAGCTGGCCTGGGGGGCGCTGCTCATCACCGTCTTCGTGCTGTTCGACCTGCTCGACGGCGTCGTGGCCCGCCTCGGCGGCAAGGGCGGCACGACGTGGGGGGCCTTCCTCGACTCCACGCTCGACCGGGTGGCCGACGCGGCCATCTTCGCGGGCCTGATCTTGTATTTCATCGCCGGAGGCGACACGCTGATGGCCGGTGTGACGCTGGCCGGCCTCATCGCCGGCTCCCTGGTCTCCTACGCCAAGGCCAGGGCCGAGGGGCTCGGGCTCACGGCCGACGTCGGCCTCGCCGAGCGGCCCGAGCGGCTGGTGGTGGTCCTGGTCGCGTCCTTCTTCTCGGGGGTCGGGGTGCCGTACGTGCTGCAGATCGGCATGTGGCTGCTGGCGGCCGCCGGCGCGATCACCGTCGTGCAGCGGGTGGCGCACGTCTACCGTCAGGCGAGGGAGCGATGAAGGAACAGGTCTCGTTCGGCGACCGCGTCGTCGCCGCGGGGTTCGCGGCGGGCTGGAAGCTCGTACCGCTGCTGCCCCAGCGCCCGACGGCGGCGGTCTTCCGCGTGCTGGCCGACCGGGTGTGGCGCAGGCGCGGCAAGTCGGTGCGCCGCCTGGAGTCCAACCTGTCCAGGGTGACCGGCATCGACGCCGGCAGCCCGGAGCTGCGCGAGCTCAGCAGGGCCGGCATGCGCTCCTACTTCCGCTACTTCCACGAGATCTTCCGCCTGCCCTCGATCCCCCGCGCC
>JABFVJ010000148.1 GCA_013362835.1 Nonomuraea sp.
GCTGACCGTTCCCGCCGCCGCGCCGCTGGCCGGCGCGGCGGCGCTGGCGGGCGGACTGGTCGCCGCGGTGGCGTCCGCCTGGCGTACGGCACGGCGGCCGGTAACCGAGGAGTGGCGCAGGACCCCGCGCCGGGCCAGGCCGGGCTGGGTGATCGACGCCGTGGTCCTGGCGCTCGTCGGGCTCGGACTCGGCGTGCTGCTCACCGCCGGGGTGATCAGTGACGCCTCGGGGCAGCGGGCCGGAGCCCTGGCGGTTCCCGCGTTGCTGGCGCTGGCTCTGGCACTGCTGGCGAGACGGCTGCTGCCCGTCCTGGTCAGGGCCTTCTTCGGCCTGACGAGAAGGCGCGGCGGGCTGGGCGCGTTCCTGGCGTTGAGGCAGGTGGCACGCGGGACGGTGACGGCGGGCAGCATCGTGATCCTCGCCACCGCTTTCGGCCTGGCGACCTTCGCCGTGTGCGCGTGGACGGCGACGACCGGCAACTACGCCGAGACGGCCCGCTTCCACCTGGGCGCCCCGAGCGTCATCGCGGTCACCCCGGTCAGGCCGCACGAGCTGGCCGAGGCGGTCAAGGCGGCCGACCCCACCGCGCTGGTCGCCGCGCCCGTGGTGCGCGTGTCCGGCAGCGTGCAGATGGTGGCGACCGACCCGATCAGGTTCGCCAGCGTGGCCACCTGGGACCCGGAACTGGCCGCCGGCCGGCAGATCGCCGACGCGACCGGGGCCATCAGGGCGCCCGCGATGCCGCGAGCGTGGCTGACCGGCGACCGGGTGCGGTTCACGGTGAACCATCCCGGGCTCGGGGAGGACATGGCGGTACGCCTGATGATGACCGTGTCCGTTCCGAGCCGGATCGGGCCCATCGTGTTGCCCGTCGCCCACCTGACGGGCCGCAGCAGCGTGCGCGAGTGGAACCTGCCGCCCGCCTGCCGTGCCGAACGGTGCGAGCTGCGCGCGCTGCGCGGTGAGCTCGACTACCTGTCGATCGTCGAGCCGGCCCCCGAGCCCACCAGCGAGGTGTTCCCGGTCACCGTCGCCAAGCTGGAGATCCGGCAGGACGGCGCGTGGCGGGAGGTCGACGCGGGACTGACCAGCGGCACCCGGTGGACGGGCGAGGGTCAGGCCGCCGAGGACGGGCTGAGGGTCGACGTCTCCGACTTCACGAACTCGTCGATCAGGATGGCCACCTACCCGGAGGAGCTGCCCGCGATCGTGACCGGGGTGCCGGGCAGGAGTCCGGTGCCGGGACTCGACGGCCTCAACACCGTCGGCGTCAAGGCCGAGGTGCCGACCTGGGCCGCGCCCGGCCTCACCGGCACCGGGGCGATCGTCGACCTCGAATACGCCGACCGGATCGCGTACGGCCTGCACAGCCGCGCCCGCTTCGAGGTGTGGGTGAGCGAGGGCCAGGCCGCCAGGATCGCGGAGGCGCTGACGGCGCAGGGCATGGGCGTGATCTCCGTCACCCACCTCGCCGACCTCCAGGCCCGCTTCGCCGGAGAAGGTCCAGGGCTGGCCCTGTTGTTGCTGCTGGTCTCCGCGCTGGCGGCGGCGGTGCTCGCGCTGGGCCGTACGGTGCTGGCGTTGTACTCCTCGGCCAGGCGCAGGCGCTACGAGCTGGCGGCGCTGGCGGCCTCCGGCGCGGGACTGCGGTCGTTGCGTGCCGCGCTGCTGGTCGAGCAGCTCATCACGGTCGGCGCCGGGATGCTGACGGGGCTCGGCGCCGGGATGCTGGCCGCGCGGGTCGCGCTGGAGCGCATCCCGCAGTTCGCCGAGCCGCCGACCACGCCGCCGATGCCGTTCGAGATCGCCCCCGGCCCCGTCGTGCTGCTGGTCGGCGGCGGGGTGCTGGTGAGCGTGGTGGCGGCAGTGGTGGTCAGCGAGGTGTTGCTTCGCGGGATCCAGGTGGACCGCCTGCGGGAGGCCCAGGCGTGACGGGGGCCTTGCCGGCGGTCCACCCGCCCGATCACGCGACGGCGGTGCCCTCGAGCTCGACCATCAGGCCGGGGACGGCCAGCCGCACCACCCCGAGCATGGTCGTGGCCGGGGCGACCCCCGCCTGGCCCAACCGCGCCGCCAGCACCCCGTAGTGCTCGAAGAGCCGGTCCACGTCGGTGGTGTAGACGTTGAGCCTGACGAGGTCGGCCAGCGACATGCCGGCCTCGCCGAGCACGGCCTCCACGTTGTCGAGGCTCAGCGCCAGCTGCGTCGCCATGTCGTCGGCATGCTCCGGCTTGCCCTCGGCGCTCATCGCGGTCTGCCCTGAGATGTAGAGAGTCCTGCTCTCCCCGGTGACGACCTCGCCCTGGTTGTAGCCCAGCGGCACCGACCACTCCCACGGGTTGACCACGGTTCGTTCGACAGACATATCGGTCTCCATTCGTTTCGTCGAGTGGTAACCAGCCTCCCGGCAAATCACGACATCCTGTGTCGTGTATCTCTGTAGAGTTTTCGCATGCGTGCCGACCGGCTGGTCTCCCTGGTCCTGCTGCTGCGGCAGCACGGCCGGTTGTCGGCGGTGGCGCTCGCCCGCGAGCTGGAGGTGTCCACCCGCACCGTGCTGCGCGACATCGAGGCGCTCTCGGCGGCGGGCGTGCCGGTCTACGCCGAACGCGGCCGCCACGGCGGGTTCGCGCTGCTGCCCGGGTTCAGGACCGAGCTGACCGGGCTCAACCACGACGAGGCCCTCGCCCTGCTGGTCGCCGGATCCCGGCCGGGCGCGCAGGCCTTCGGCCTCGGCTCGGCGCTCGCCTCGGCGATGCTCAAGGTCGTCGACGCCCTGCCGGAGAGCTACCGCGACACCGCCGCGGGCGCGGCCGAGCGGCTGCTCATCGATCCCGAGATCGACCTGCTCTCGCGCCGCCAGACCGTCGAGGAGGTGCCCGACACCGTCGTTGCCGAGGTCAGGCGCGCGGTGCTCGCCGGGCACAAGCTGCGCATCCACTACGCCGCCGCCGCCGACCAGGAAGCCACGTGGCGCACGGTGGACCCGATCGGGCTGGTCACCGTACGCCACCGGGGTTACCTGCTGGCCACCAGATCCGGCGCCGACCGCACCTACCGGCTCTCGCGCGTCCTGGCCGCCGAGGCGCTGCCCGAAGCCGCGCAGCGGCCGGACCGGGTCGACCTGGACCTGGCCTGGCAGGAACGCAGCACGCGCTTCCGCACCGGCGGCGACCAGGTCACCGTGCTGGTCAGGCTGGATCCCGCGCGCCGGGAGGAGCTGGCGGGCACGGCGCTGGCCATCCGCGACGAGAAGACCGAGCCGGACGGCCGGCTGCGGATGGAGGTGAGCTTCCAGGACCGCAGGCACGCCGTGTGGGCGCTGTGGCAGCTGGCCATGGGCGCCGAGGCGCTGGAGCCGCCGTGGCTGCGCGACTCCCTGCACCAGCGTGCCGCCGCGATCGCCGCCCGATATTCGCCCGGACCCGATGTCGAGAATCGGTGAGCGGCTCCGTCCCCGGTGCGACACACGACACCGAAGGAGAACACGATGGCCAAGTACCTGCTTCTCAAGCACTACCGGGGCGCGCCGGCGGCGGTCAACGACGTGCCCGCCGACCAGTGGACGCCGGAGGAGTTCTCCGCGCACATGAAGTACATGCGCGACTTCGCCGACCGGCTCGTCGACAGCGGTGAGTTCGTCGACGCCCAGGCGCTCGCGCCCGAGGGCACGTTCGTCCGCTACGACGGCGAGGGGCGGCCGCCGGTCACCGACGGCCCGTTCGCCGAGACCAAGGATCTGATCGCCGGCTGGATGGTGATCGACGTCGACGGCTACGAGCGGGCGATCGAGCTGGCCGGCGAGCTGTCGGCGGCTCCCGGGGCGGGCGGCCTGCCGATCCACGAGTGGCTCGAGGTGCGCCCGTTCATGGTCGACCTGCCGCCCACGGTGGTCGAGTGAACGAGTCGCAGCTGCGGGAGCTGGTGCCCGCGGTGATCGGTGTTCTCGTCCGCCGCGGAGCCGACTTCGCGGCGGCCGAGGACGCCGTGCAGGACGCCCTCGTCGAGGCCGTGCGCATGACGACCGGCGAGGCGCCGCGCGACCCCAAGGGCTGGCTGATCACCGTGGCCTGGCGCAAGTTCCTGGACGCTGCCCGCGCGGAGTCCTCCCGGCGCGACCGCGAACTCCGCGTCGACAGCGAGCCCGCGCCAGGTCCCTGCGAGACGGCCGACGACACGCTCCGGCTGTACTTCCTGTGCGCGCACCCGTCCCTGACGCCGGCCTCGGCCGTCGCGCTGACGCTGCGGGCTGTCGGCGGCCTGACCACGCGCCAGATCGCGCAGGCCTACCTCGTGCCGGAGGCGACCATGGCCCAGCGCATCAGCAGGGCCAAGCGCACCGTCTCCGGCGTGCGGCTCAACCAGCCGGGCGACGTCGCCACCGTGCTGCGCGTGCTCTACCTGGTCTTCAACGAGGGCTACTCCGGCGACGTCGACCTCGCGGCGGAGGCGATCAGGCTCACCCGCCAGCTGGCCGTGATGACCAAGCACGAGGAGGTCGCGGGGCTGCTGGCGCTCATGCTGCTCCATCACGCCCGCCGTACGGCACGCACCGCCGAGGACGGCAGGCTCGTCCCGCTCGCCGAGCAGGACCGCGGCCGCTGGGACACCCGCCTGATCGCCGAGGGCGTGGACGTGCTCCAGGCGGCCCTGGCCCGCGACCGGCTGGGGGAGTTCCAGGCCCAGGCCGCGATCGCCGCGCTCCACGCCGACGCCCCGGTGGCCGAGGAGACCGACTGGGTGCAGATCGTCGAGTGGTACGACGAGCTGGTGCGCCTGACCGGCAACCCGGTGGCGCGGCTCAATCGCGCCGTCGCCGTCGGCGAGGCGGACGGGGCCAGGTCCGGCCTGGCCGCGCTGGCCGAGCTCGATCCGGAGCTGCCGCGCTACAACGCCGTCGCCGGCTACCTGCACGAGCGCGACGGCGACCTGGCGACCGCCGCGCGCCTGTACGCCGAGGCCGCCCGGCAGGCGCCCAGCCTTCAGGAACGCGACCACCTCACGCGCCAGGCCGCCAGGCTCAACGCCCGGCTGCGCGGCTGACCGGGCCCAGGCCGGTGAACAGGGCGTCGAGGATCCGGTCGACGTAGGCGTGGGTGAGGGGCTCCCGGGTGATCAGGAGCTGGAAGTACAGCGGGCCCGACAGGATCGCCATCGCCAGGTCGAGGTCGAACGCCTCCGACAGCTGGCCCTGTTCGCGGGCGGCCCTCAGGCGTTCGACGGTCTTGGCCGCCTGCGGGGCGATCAGGCGCTCGTTGAGCGCGGCGGCGACTCGTGGGTCGTCCTGGGCCTCGCCGATCAGGGCGGTGAACAAGGGCCCGTACGGCGGCCCGCCCAGCAGGTCGACGGCCGCGTGGATCTGGGTGCGCAGGTCGGCCACGATGTCGCCGGTGTCGGGGTAGCCGAGCTCGGGCTCGTGCAGCGACATCAGCGAGTCGAGCAGCAGCGCCCCCTTCGACGACCACCGGCGGTAGACGGTCTGCTTGCTCGCCCCCGCCCGCGCGGCCACGCCCTCCATGCTCAGCCTGGCGTAGCCGATCTCCTGGCCGAGCTCCAGCGTGGTGCGCATGATCGCCTCGGTGCGGTCGGCGCCGCGACGGTGGGGTGCTTTGGTCATGTCACCATCTTATCGGTACGGTACGTTCCGTACTGATAATCCCTCGCGGAAAGAAGACGATCTCGTGACGTTCGTTCCCGCCGACCCGACCCTGGTGCATCCCATGCCCGGCCAGCCGCGCCTGGTGCTGCT
>JABFVJ010000150.1 GCA_013362835.1 Nonomuraea sp.
GGGCCCGGGACCGACGACGGCCCCGGGCCCGGGGGGTCACTCCCACTCGATGGTGCCCGGGGGCTTGCTCGTGACGTCGACGACCACCCGGTTGACCTCGGGGACCTCGTTGGTGATGCGGGTCGAGATGCGCGACAGCACGTCGTAGGGCACCCGCGCCCAGTCGGCGGTCATCGCGTCTTCGGAGGTCACCGGCCGGAGCACGACCGGGTGACCGTAGGTGCGGCCGTCGCCCTGCACGCCCACCGAACGCACGTCGGCGAGGAGCACCACCGGGCACTGCCAGATCTGCCGGTCGAGGCCGGCGCGGGACAGCTCCTCGCGGGCGATGGCGTCGGCCTCGCGCAGCAGGGCCAGGCGGTCGCGGGTGACCTCGCCGACGATGCGGATGCCGAGGCCGGGACCGGGGAACGGCTGGCGCCAGACCATCGCGGGCGGCAGCCCGAGCTCCTCGCCCGCCCTGCGGACCTCGTCCTTGAACAGCGCGCGCAGCGGCTCGACCAGCTTGAACTGGAGGTCTTCCGGCAGGCCGCCGACGTTGTGGTGGGACTTGATGTTGGCGGTGCCCGTGCCGCCGCCGGACTCGACGACGTCGGGGTAGAGGGTGCCCTGGACCAGGAAGTCGACCGGGCCGTCGGCCATGATGGCGCGCTGCTCGTCCTCGAAGACGCGGATGAACTCGCGGCCGATGATCTTCCGCTTCTCCTCCGGGTCGGTGACGCCCTCCAGGGCCTTCAGGAAGCGGTCGGCGGCGTCGACGACCCGCAGCTTGACGCCCGTCACCGCGACGAAGTCGCGCTCGACCTGCTCGGCCTCGCCCTTGCGCAGCAGGCCGTGGTCGACGAAGACGCAGGTCAGCCGGTCGCCGATGGCACGCTGGACGATCGCGGCGGCCACCGCCGAGTCGACGCCGCCGGACAGCGCGCAGATGGCGCGGCCGTCGCCGACCTGGCGGCGCACGGCCTCGACGGAGTCTTCGACGATGTTGAGCATGGTCCAGGACGGACGGCAGCCGGCCGCGTCGAGGAAGTGCTTGAGCACCGCCTGGCCGTGCTCGGAGTGGAGCACCTCGGGGTGGAACTGCACGCCGTAGAGGCCGCGCTCGGGGTGCTCGAAGGCGGCGACCGGGGTCTCGCTGGTGGAGGCGGTGACCGCGAAGCCCTCGGGGGCCGCGGCCACGCTGTCGCCGTGGGACATCCAGACCGTCTGGGCCGACGGCAGGCCCTGGAAGATCACGCCCTCGTCGAGCACGTCGAGCGCGGTGCCGCCGTATTCGGCGACGCCCGTGCGGGCGACCTCGCCGCCCAGCGCCTGGGCCATGGCCTGGAAGCCGTAACAGATGCCGAACGTGGGCACGCCGGTCGAGAAGAGCCCGTGAGGCACCGGCGGCGCGCCTTCGGCGTAGACCGAGGACGGGCCGCCGGACAGGATGATCGCCTTGGGCTTCCTGGCCATCATCTCCTCGACGGACATCGTCGACGGCACGATCTCGGAGTAGACGTGGCACTCGCGCACCCGCCTGGCGATGAGCTGCGCATACTGTGCGCCGAAGTCGACCACGAGCACTGTGTCGAATTCAGACACCGTGAGAACCCCCCAAAGGCGAAATGCGGTAGCTCCAGTGTATCGGCCTCGGGTATTACGCCTGGCCTCATACCGCCACTCGTGCTAACACAGAACGGTGGATCTTGTCTGGCCGGCCACGGCGTGGGCCCTCTGGTTCGCCGCGCTGGCCGCCGCGTTCGGGTTGACGACCCGCCGGGCCGCCGCCGCGCCCCCGGCCGCCCCTGCGCCCCCGGCGCCCCCCGCCGTCGTCGAGCTCTTACGCGGGCTGCGGGCCGGCGACCTCTTCCACGCGGCGGTCTTCGACCTCGCGCGGCGCGGCTGGGTGACGATCAGTGGTGACCGGCTGTCGCTCTCCGACCGGGGCGAGGGGCAGGTCTGGCCGTACGAGCGGTGGGCCCTCGACCGGATGGCCGCCCGCATGGCGGGCGCGCCGCGGGCCCCGGTGATCGCCCTGATGCCCGACGGCACCGACCTCGACGCCGAGTTCGTCCCCCTGGTCCGGCAGAGCGCCATCGACCTCGGGCTGGCGCGGCGGCGCTGGCGCAGCATGCTCGTGCCGCTGCTGCTCGCCGCCGGGCTCGCCGTCCCCTGGTACGTCACCATCGCCCACGCCGGCGTCTCCTGGCCCGGCTGGATCGCCACGGCGGGCGCCTTCGTGGCCGGGGCGAGCCTGCTGCTGGGCGGACGCGGGTTCCTGCTGACCCCGCTCGGCCGCGAGGTCGCCGGCCCCGAGCCCGCCCCGGTCGACGCCCGCGAGGAGTGGATCTTCACCGGCGACGGGTGGCGCAGCGTCCTGATCGAGCCCACCCGCCGGGGCGGCGACGGGCCCAAGCGGCAGGAGGTCGAAGGACGCGTGGTCAAGCGCTGGATCGTGACCGAGCACGGCGACGACCTGTCCACCTCGCGCACCTGTTACGTGGCGCTGCACGACGGCACGTCGGAGAAGGCGCCGGCGTACCGGGCCAAGGAGCGGTTCTACCAGGACGTGCTGCCGGGCGACGTCGTACGGCTGCTGGTCAATCCGCGGCGCGGGAGCGTGCTGAGCGTGCTGAACCACGAGCGCCACTGGTAGGGCCGGGCAGCTCCCCCGCGAGCAGGAGCTCGGTCTGCCGGCGCAGCCGGTCGGCGAACTCGGGGTGGGTCAGGACGAGGAACCGTTCCTCGTGGATGGCCCGGACGACCAGGTCGGCGACCTCGGAAGGCTCGACGGCGCGGGCCATGGCCGTGCCGACGGCCTCGCGGGCGGCCAGTTCGTCGTCGGTGGGGGTGGTGGCCAGGTCGGCCGGGCGTGACCGGTCGGACTCGCCGATGCGCGTCCTGACCGCGCCGGGGCAGAGCGCGGTCACGCGCAGCTTGGAGCCCACGGTGGCGAGGTCCTGGGCGAGCGACTGCGAGGCGGCCAGCGCGGCGTACTTGGTGACCGCGTAGCCGCCCGCGCGCGGCCCGGCGAGCAGGCCCGCCACCGACACCGTGTTGACGATGTGTCCCTCGGTGTCCTGCCGCATCATGCGCGGCACGAACGCGTGCACGCCGTGCAGCACGCCCCACAGGTTCACGCCCAGCAACCAGGCGAAGTCCTCGGCCGTACGGGTCCACAGGTGGCCGCCCTGGTAGACGCCGGCGTTGTTGCAGAGCACGTGCACCGCGCCCAGCTCGCCGAAGCAGCGGTCGGCCAGGTGTTGTACGGCCGCCGCGTCCGACACGTCGGTGACCTGCGTGAGCACCGTGCTCTTCTCCACGAGCGCCGCCGTCTCGGCCAGCCCGCCGGGGTCGAGGTCGGCCAGCATCAACGCCATGCCCTCGGCGGCGAACCGTACGGCGAGCCCCCGGCCGATGCCGCTGGCCGCCCCCGTCACCACCGCGACCTTGCCCGACAGTTCACGCACCGCCGGAACCTCCCTAGCGCTCGCTCGGCACCGACGACGCTACAGGACGGCGCCGATCAGTCCCAGGGGCGGCGAGCCGAGATCGAACAGGGCCTTGTGGAAGCGCTGGAGGGTGAATCCGGCGCCCCACTCCTTGCGGGCCTGCTCGCGCAGGTCGAGGATGAGCAGCTTGCCCCAGGTGTAGCGGCCGTAGGTCGGGTCGAAGGAGGCGCGGCGGGCCTCCGACAGCGCGGCCGGGCCGGCGAGGTGGGTGTCGGACTCGAAGCGCCGCGCGCCGTCCTCGACCGTCATCTGACCGGTGTGCACGCCGATCGCGCAGGCGAGCCGGGTGACGCGGATCAGGGCCTCCACCCAGACGCCGATCTCGAAGCGCGGGTCGTCGGGCGCGTAGCCCTCCTCGACGCACAACTCCTCGGCGTAGTGCGCCCAGCCCTCGATGAACGCCATCGACTGCAGCAGCCGCCGTACGTCCGAGGGGGCCCGGCGCAGCGCGCGGGCGTGCGAGAAGTGCCCGGGGGCCACCTCGTGCACGTTGATCGCGGGCAGCGTGGTGGCGCTGAAGACCTCCAGCCACTCCTCCTGGTCCTGCTCGGGCCAGGACGCGTCGGGCGGGGTGATGTAGTACCAGGACGGGCCCTCGGGCTCGCCGGGCGAGTTCCACGCCATCATGGCCATGGCCCAGCGGCGCGACTCCGGCGCCAGCCCGACCAGGCATTCGCCGTCGTGGTAGGGCACGAGGTCCTTCTCGCGGGTGAACGCGATGGCCCGTTCCGTGCCGATCCTGGCCGCCTCGATCACGCCGTCGGCGTCGGGGTGGTCCTTGACCAGGTCGCGTACGACGTCGAGCGGCCGTTCCGTACGGCCGAGCTTGGCGCAGGACTCGGCGAGCAGCGCCATGAGCCGGTCGCGCTCGGCGTCGGCCCGTTCGGCGAGGCGGCCCAGGTCGACGGGCAGGCCCTCGGCGGTGCCCATCAGCCGGGTCAGGGCCTCGCCGCCGAGCGCGGCGTCGGGGTCGCCCTCGGCGGCGGCGCGTTCGACGTGGGCGACAAGCCTGCCGTGGGCGGCGAGCGCGACCTCGTCGGTGAGGCCGGCGGCCAGGCCCTTCACGGCGCCGAGCAGGGACGTGGCGACCGGGGCCGCGACCTGGTCGAGCGAGGCGAGAGCGCCGTCGACGGCGTCGGGCCAGAGCGCGAGGTGGGCTGCCTTGGCGGCGGCCCGCTCGGACTCGGGCGCGTAGTCGCGGTCGTAGCAGGCGAGGTCGAGGTTGGACAGGTGGATGAGCGGGTTCCTGCGGTGCAGCTCCAGCTCGCCGAGCTGGGTACGGGTGGCCTGTTCGAAGATCCGCAGGTGCTCGGCGTCGTGCTGGTCGTCCGGCGCCGGGCCCTCGCCCAGTCGCGCCAGCCCGGCCCGCACGCCTTCGGGCGACAGATCCTGGATCCGGCCGTCGTACTCGTGCCTGCCGCCCCCTTCGCGTGCCTCGGACACCATCAGATCGGTGATGGCGCGCAATCTAGGGTCAAGTTCGGTCATAGCGCCGACGCTAGCGCACGCCCCTGATCTTGAGGACCCCTACCGAGCCGACCAGCGAGATCACGATGCCCACGACGAACAGCGTCGGGTAGCCGCCGGCCCCGACCACGACGGCGGCGATGGCGGGGGCGAGGATCTGCGGACCGGCGTTGGCGATGTTGATGACGCCCATGTCCTTGCCGGCGTCGTCGGGGTCGGGCAGCACCTTCGTGACCAGGGCCATGTCGACGGCCATGTAGACGCCGAACGCGACACCGTGCGCGACGTTGTAGACGATCATGCCCTGGAACGTCGGCACGATCAGCGGGATGGCCAGGAACACGGCCGAGGACAGGCCCGCGATCAGCGCGAACAGCCGGAAGCGGCCGAGCCGGTCGGAGACCGGGCCGATCACGAGCACCGCGAGCAGCGTGGCGACCTGGCCGATGAGCATGAGCAGGCCCATCTTGGAGACGACCTCGGCCTTGGGGATCTTGATGTAGTCCTCAAGGAGGAAGAGGTTGAAGGTGAAGATGACGAAATATCCCAGCATGACGCCGAAGCGCGACACGAAGGCCCACGTGAAGTCGGGGGTCCTGAGCGGGCGTACGAACCCGGCCAGGAACGCGCTCAGGCTGAACGGCTCGCGCGCCATCCCGGCCGAGGACGTGTCCGGAGTGACGAACACGATCAGCACGGCCGCCACCACCAGCAGCGCCATCGCCACGTAGTACGCCCCACCGGCGGCGAGCTGCGGGAACACGATGAACATGACGGCCGCGGCGATCGTGGCCAGCGGCGTGCCGAGGCCGAACAGGCCGGAGTAGGTGCCGTACCGGCTGGGGGGAACGCGGTCGGGCAGGATGGCGGTCATGGCCGCCTGGTAGCCGTTCATGATGGTCTGGACGCCCGCCCAGCTGATGCCGAGCATGAGGACGCTGCCCGCGTTGGCCTGCGCGAACAGGGCGAGCACGCCGACCAGGACGCAGCCGAGAATCCACGGGGAGCGGCGGCCGAAGCGCGACCTGGTGCGGTCGGAGATCTGGCCGAAGATCGGGTTCGCGATCGTGGCCATGAGCGGGCCGATCGAGTTGGCCAGGCCCAGGGCGGCCACGTCGTTGACCCCGGTGATCCGCTGCACGTGCACGGGCAGCACGAACGCGCCCACGCTCATCCACAGGAACATGACCGCGACGTTGGCCAGGGGAAGCGTCAGGTAGAGCGGCCCGATGCGCCGGGTGGCCCGGGGCGCGTCGCTCAGAACTTCAGCCATGGGGGGACCTTTCCGAGCAGTGGTGATACGTATCACCGACGAATGCTCTGGACTGTAGGTCGCGCCGGAAGAGCTGACAAGGTGCGCATCCAAGTTGTTACGCGCTGGCCGGCAAAGGTCCGAGTTGTTACGCGCTGGCCCGGATCACCAGTCTTGGCTCCATGCGGTCGAGGACCGCGCCGGGCGTGGCCTCCCGCTCGCCGCGGACGATCTCGTCGATCGCGGCCACCAGCTCGGCCGGGGTCGCGGTGGCGTCGAAGTGCACGCTGGTGAGCCTCGGCCGCATGAGCGTGCAGATCGGCAGGTCGTCGGCCCCGACCACAGCGACGTCCTCCGGGACGCGCAGGCCGGCGTCCTGCAAGGCGCTGATCAGCAGCATCGCGTACTCGTCGTTGTAGGCGAAGATCCCGTCGGGCAGGTCGCCCGCCCGGACGATCCGCCCCGCCTCCTCCTCCGAGAAGGCGAGGTCGATGCGCTCGGCGTCGGGCGCGACCTGGCGTACGCCCGCCAGCCGAGCCCTGCCCATGGCGTCGATGCCCTCCTCCCTCGGCACGATGGCCGCGAGCCGCTTCCTGCCGCGTTCGAGCAGGTGGCGGGCGGCGACGGCGCCGAGGGCACGATGGTCGAGCACGACGGCGGGCACCAGGGGCGAGGGCTCGTCGGAGAACCCGACGACGGCCCGCGCGCCGGAGGCGTGCAGCAGGTCGACGGCCGGTTTCGTCAGCCGGGCGGCCTCGACGAGGACGGCCACGGGCCGCAGTGCCAGCCAGCTCTTGGCGGCCGGCACGCCCTTGAGGCGGCGCTCGCCGTACTGGACGAGGGTGTAGCCGCGGGCCCTGAACTCCTCCTCCATCTCGTCGAACACGTGCTGGGCGAGGCGTCCGGTCCGCGCCCGCGGGAGCGGCACGAGCACGATGCCGCTACGGCCCGTACGCAGCGCGCGGGCCCCGGCGTCGGGCACGTAGCCCAGCCGGGCTGCGGCGTCGCGGACGCGCTGGCGGGTCTCCTCGCTCACCCTGGCGTGGGGGTTGTCGGTGAGCACGTAGGAGACCGTGGCCTGCGAGACTCCGGCGGCCCTGGCCACGTCGACGCTGGTCGGCGGGCGGTCCCCTCTTGTCGTGTTCACGGGTGGGATGGTATCAAGCGATTATACGTATAAGCACGGAAGGGCTCCCCGGATGAAGCTGCACACTCGCGTATGGGGGTCGGGCGACCGCCTGGCCGTCCTGATCCACGGCATCATGGCCGACTCGCAATGCTGGTGGCGGGTGGGCCCCGAGCTCGCCGCGCGGGGCTACCGGGTCATCGCCGTCGACCTCCCCGGACACGGCGAGAGCCCGCGCGCCGACGCGTACCCGCCGGAGCTGTTCGCCTCGTCGGTCGTGGAGTCGGTGCCCGCGCGCCCCGAGCTGGCCATCGGGCACTCGCTCGGCGGCCTCACGCTCGGGCTGGCGGTCGACCGGCTGCTGCCCGCGCGGGCGGTCTACTCCGACCCGGCCTTCCGGCTGCCGTCGCCGGAGAGCCGCAGCCTGGAGTCGATGGCGTCCTTCACCGACGTCACGGCCGAGCAGATCGCGGCCGTGCATCCCGGGTTCCCGGCGGAGGAGGTGGCGGTCGAGGTCGAGATGCTCGCCCGCTGGGACCCGCGCACGGCGCTGTCGCTCATCGACGCGTCGGGCATGGACTTCACGCCCGCGCCCGTCGTGCCGTCGCTCGTGCAGGTCGCCGACCCCAGCTTCCTGGTGCCGCCGGACTTCCAGGAGGAGCTGCGGGGCAAGGGATTCGAGGTGCGCGTGGTCGCGGGGGCCGAGCACACGATCCACCGGCACCTGTACGACGACTTCCTCACCGGCCTGGACGGCTGGATCACCCCCTAGACGCCGGTGCGCCGCCCCAGCTCGGCGAGGTGGGCGGCCACGTCGAGCCCCTTGGCGGCGGCCCACGCGTCGTCGTGGTACGTCGCCAGGTGCCGCTCGGCGGCGTCACCGACCAGCGAGACGACCGTGCCGCCCTCTCCCCTGGCCCGCATGCGCTCGACCAGCTCCAGCGCGGCCCACAGGGCGGTGCCCGACGAGCCGCCCACGGGCAGCCCTGTGACGTGCCTGATGTGCCGGGCCGCCGCCACGCTCGCCGCGTCGGGCACCGGCACCACCAGGTCGACGAGGTCGGCCCGGAAGCCCGGCTCCACGCGCGGCCGGCCGATGCCCTCGATCCGCGAGGGCATGCCGGTGGAGTAGTCGGGCACGTCGAGAGTCCAGCCCGGGAAATATGCGGAATTATCGGGATCGGCTACGGCGACCCGGCAGCCCATCCCCCGGGCCAGGGCCCCGAGCGCGGCCGAGGTCGCGCCGGTGCCGGCCCCGGTCACCACCCACGTCGGCCGCACCTGCGCGAACAGCTCGCCGGCCAGGTCGTGGGGCGCCGCCCGGCCGAACTGGTCGAGGAAGTGGCCCTCGATCCTCCTGGCCGCGTCGTAGATGGCCAGGGGCGGGGTGACGAACCTGCACTCGCCGCCCAGCTCCTCCACCGCCCGCGCCCGCGCCTGGTCGCGCCTGCCCGGCATGACCGCGATGTAGGGCAGGCCGAGCCGCCGGGCGAACCACGCCTGCGCGACCGCCGCGTTGCCGCCGGTGGCCTCCACCACGGTGGCGCCCTCGGTGACCAGGCCGTCGAGCACGGCCTGGCGGAACAGCGCCCTGGCGTGCCGGTGCCGCAGGCTCCCCGTGGGCTGCCCGGACTCGTCCTTCAGCAGCAGCCGCACGCCCGGGGCCTGGACCGGGAAGTCGATCAGCCTGGTCGGCGGTCCGGCGGCCAGCACGTCGAGCGCGCGCGTGTTCCAGCTCACCCGACCACCATGTCAGGCCGGCGTCAGGAAAGCTCCACGCTTTCGCCAGGGGCGAGCAGGGTGAAGCGGTCGCCGAGCCCCGCGAACGCCTTCTCCAGCGTGTCCCTGCCCTGGGTGAAGTGCGCCCACTGCTCGAAGTGCAGCGGCACCACGTGGCGGGCGCCCAGGATGTCGGCGGCGGTGACGACGTCCTCGCTGGTCAGCGTGAGGAACCCGGACACCAGCGGCGTACGGGCCCCGCCCGCGAACAGCAGCGCCACGTCGACGCCGGGGAACCGCCCGGCCACCTCGCGCACGACGTCGAGCGAGGCGTTGTCGCCGCTCACGTAGACGGTCGGCAGCCCTTCGCCGCTGAGCACGAAGCCGGTGACCTCGCCCGTCAGGTGCTCGGTGCCGTCGGGGCCGTGCTGGGCGGGCACGCCGGTCACCCGCAGCGGGCCGACCTCGACCTCGTCCCAGTTGGGCAGGGCCCGCACCGGCGCGCCCACGCGCTCGGCGGCCGACCCCGTGGACAGTGCCAGCGGCGCCGAGGCCAGGAGCGCCCGCCCGGCCGTGTCGAGGTTGTCGGGGTGCTGGTCGTGCGAGAGCAGCACGACGTCGACGTGGCCCACCTCGTCGGGGCCGAAGGCGGGGCCGGCGGTCTTCGTCAGCGCCCTGTTGCCGACCGGGTGGTCGCCGGGCGGGTCGAACGTCGGATCGATCAGCAGCCGCAGGCCGCCCAGCTCGATGACGGCGGTCGGCCCACCGGCGTAACGAATCTTCATGTCCGTGAACGACACGGCGGACCGGCCGGATATTCCACCTGCCGGAGCGCGGCGGGAGCGTGCGCCGGGACGGCCGGGCGGCGAGGGGGGACCGGGGACAGGCGGACGTACGGCGAGCCGGGGGCCGGTCGCGGGTCGGGCTCGCCCGCGTTGGGCCAGAGGGACATCGCGCGCTCGGCCTGCGCGGTGATGGTCAGCGACGGGTTGACGCCGAGGTTGGCGGAGACGGCCGAGCCGTCCACGATGTGCAGGCCGTCGTGGCCGTACACGCGGTGGTAGGCGTCGATCACACCGGTCTCGGGCGAGTCGCCGATCGCGCAGCCGCCGAGGAAGTGGGCCGTGGTCGGGATGTCGAACAGGTCGAGCCACGTGCCGCCGGGCAGCCCGCCGATCTCCTCGGCCGCGTGCCGCACCGCCTCGTGCCCGGCCGGGATCCAGGTCGGGTTGGGCTCGCCGTGGCCGCGTGAGGAGCGCAGGCCCCAGCGGGTGCGCCTGATGGTGATCGAGTTGTCCTTGGCCTGCATGACCAGCGCGATGATCGTCCGTTCTGACCAGCGGCGCAGGTCGAGCAGGCGCAGCGCGCGCAGCGGGCGGGCGGCGATCTCGCGGGCGAGGGCGCGCACGCGCGGCTGGCCGCCGTCCACGAGCAGCGTGCGGAGCAGGCCCATGGCGTTGGAGCCGTCGCCGTAGCGCACGGGCTCGATGTGGGTCTCGGCGTCGGGGTGGATGGAGGAGGTGATGGCGACGCCGGTGTTGAGCTTCTCGCCGCCCGCCGAGGTGCGCTCGAAGCCGAGCAGGGCCTCGGAGTTGGTCCTGGTCAGGGCGCCCAGTCTGGGCGACAGGCCGGGGAGTTCGCCGGTGTCGCGGAGTTTGTGCAGCAGGCGCTGGGTGCCGTACGTGCCGGCCGCGAAGATCACCTGCTTGGCGGTGAACGACCTGCGGCGCAGCGCCGAGCCCGTCCTGCGGGCGGTCACCTCGTAGCCGCCGGCCGGCAGCGGGCGGACCGAGGTGACCGTGCACTCGGCGTAGACGCGGGCGCCCGCCTGCTCGGCCAGGTGGAGGTAGTTCTTGATCAGCGTGTTCTTGGCGCCGTGGCGGCAGCCGGTCATGCACTGGCCGCACTCGACGCAGCCGCGCCGGGCCGGCCCCGCGCCGCCGAAGTACGGGTCGACGCCGTCCTCGCCGAAGTAGACGCCGACCGGGGCCAGGTGGAAGGTGTCGCCGACGCCCATCTTCTCCGCGACCCTGCGCATGACGGCGTCGGCCGGGGTGAAGGTGGGGTTGGTGACCGCGCCCAGCATGCGTCTGGCCTGGTCGTAGTAGGGGGCGAGCTCCGACTTCCAGTCGGTGATGCCGGCCCACTGCGGGTCGCGGAAGAACGGGTCGAGCGGCTCGTACAGGGTGTTGGCGTAGACGAGGGAGCCGCCGCCGACCCCGGCTCCCGCCAGCACCATGACGCCGGTGCCGGGCTCGCCGCGCAGCACGTGGATGCGCTGGATGCCCTTCATGCCGAGCCAGGGCGCCCACAGGAAGTCGCGCAGCTTCCACGAGGTGGCGGGCAGGGTGGACTCGTCGAAGCGGCGGCCGGCCTCCAGCACGCCGACCTTGTACCCCTTCTCGCTCAGCCGCAGCGCCGACACGCTGCCGCCGAACCCCGACCCGATGACCAGGACGTCGAAGCTCACTTGAGCCTGAGCCTCCGCATCGTCTTCAGCGTGCCGGTCAGCACGTTCGCCCACGTCTCGTACGTCAGGTCGAACGGCGGCTCGAAGCCCAGCCAGGACGCCTGCGAGGCCACGGTCTTGGACTCGGTGTACCGCAGCAGGCCCTCGGCGCCGTGCCTGCGGCCGAGGCCCGAGGACTTCATGCCGCCCATGGGCGCGTCGTAGGAGGCGTAGGCCGAGCCGTAGCCCTCGTTGATGTTGACCGTGCCGGCCTTGATCCGGGCGGCGAGCGCGCGGCCGCGCGGCCGGCTGGAGGTCCAGACGGAGGCGTTCAGGCCGTAGACGGTGTCGTTGGCCAGCTCGGCCGCCTCCTCGTCGGAGGTGAAGGGGTAGAGGGCGACCACGGGCCCGAACGTCTCGTTACGGCACAGGTCCATGTCCTCGCGTACGCCGGTGAGCACGGTCGGCTCGTAGAACAGCGGCCCGAGGTCGGGCCTCGCCTTCCCCCCGGTCAGCACGGTCGCGCCCTTGGCCACGGCGTCGTCCACGTGCGCGCTGACCGCGTCGAGCTGACGCTGTGAGGTGAGCGACCCCATCTGCACCGACCAGTCGTGCCCGGCGCCGAGCTTGAGGTTCCCGACCTGCTTGACGAGGCGCGCGGCGAAGTCGTCGAAGACGGACGCGTGCACGTACAGCCGCTCGATGGACAGGCAGAGCTGGCCCGCGTTCGTGAAACAGGCCCGGATCGCCCCCTGGACGGCGAGCGCCACGTCGGCGTCGTCGAGCACCACCATCGGGTTCTTGCCGCCGAGCTCCAGCGAGCAGCCGATGAGCCGCTTGGCCGCCTCCTCGGCGATCTTCCTGCCGCCCCTGGTCGATCCGGTGAACGCCACGTAGTCGGCGTCGTCGAGCAGCGCGTCGCCGATCTCGGCTGGCTCGCCCAGCACGACCTGCCAGATCTCGCGCGGCATGCCCAGCTCGGCCAGCAGGTCGATGGTCCACAGCGTGGACATCGCGGTCTGCGTGTCCGGCTTGTGGACGAGCGCGTTGCCGGCGAGGAGCGCGGGGACCGCGTCGGTGACGCCGAGCGAGAGCGGGTAGTTCCACGGGGAGATCAGCGCGACCACGCCCTTGGGCTGGCGCAGCTCGGCCACGCGGGTGGCGCCGGGGAAGATGCCCTTGCGCCCGCGTGGGGCGAGCAGGCCGGGGGCGCGTCTGGCGTAGTAGAGGCTGCAGCCGGCCACGTCGAGCACCTCTTCGAAGGCGTGCTTGCGGGCCTTGCCGGTCTCGTTCTGGACGATGTCGAGAATCTCGTCCCTGCGGTCGAGTATCGCGTCGTGCAGCAGCAGGAACGGTCTCGCCCGCGCCGCCGCCGGTCTGGCCGCCCACTCGGCCTGGGCCGCCCTGGCCCGCTCGTAGGCGAGGCGTACGTCGTCGGCCGTGGAAATGGGCAGCTCGGCGAGGGGCTCGCCGGTGAAGGGCGCGGTGATCTCCCGGGTCTTGCCGCTGGACGTCACGTGCATGCCAGAAGGATATTCCGCTTGGCTACCGGCGGGTAGTTTTTGCGGAATCGCGGGGTAGGGCCAGAATCCTCTTATGCCATCGTTCGCTCCGCTACGTCCCGGAGATCCACAGACTCTGGCGGGCCTGGGTCTCCTCGGCAGGCTTGGCGAGGGCGGCCAGGGCGTCGTCTACCTCGCCAAAGATCATTCCGGCACGCACGTGGCCGTCAAATGGCTGCGGCCCGACCTCTCCGGCGACGACGTGAGCGTCGAGCGGTTCCTGCGCGAGGTCCAGGTGGCCCAGCAGGTGGCGCCGTTCTGCACCGCGGCCGTCCTCGGCACCGGCGTCGAGCAGGATCGGCCGTACATCGTCAGCGAGTTCATCGAGGGGCCCTCGCTCCAGCGGGTGGTGCAGGAGGAGGGGCCGCGCACCGGCTCCACGCTGCACCGGCTGGCCATCGGCACCGCGACCGCGCTGGCCGCCATCCACCAGGCCGGGATCGTGCACCGCGACTTCAAGCCCGCCAACGTCATCCTGGGGGCCGACGGGCCGCGGGTGATCGACTTCGGCATCGCGCGGGCGCTCAACGCGACCTCGACGATCAGCAGCATGGTCGTGGGGACTCCGTCGTACATGCCGCCCGAGCAGATCATGGGGCACACGGTCGGTCCGGCGGCCGACATGTTCTCGTGGGCGAGCGCCATGGTCTACGCCGCGTCGGGGCGGGCGCCGTTCGGCAGCGACACCATGCCCGCGGTGATCAACCGGGTGCTCAACCAGCAGCCCGACCTCGGCGTGCTCGACGGCGCGCTGCGTGACGTGGTGGCCGCGTGCCTGCTCAAGGACCCGGCGCAGCGGCCGACGGCCGAGCAGGTGATCATGCGCCTGCTGCAGCACCCGATGCCCGCCAACTCGGCCATCCTCGCGGCGGCCGCCGCCGAGGCCGTGCCCGCGCCGCCGCCGCCCCAGCCTCAGCACGGGCCTCAGCACGGGCCCATGACCGGGCCGGTGCCGGGCGCGCAGCATCCCGGTCCCATGACCGGGTCCGTTCCTGGCGGGTCGCCGTACCAGCAGCCGCAGCAGCAGTGGCATCCGCCGTCGCCGTACGCGCAGCCCACGCATCCGAGCGTCTACCAGCAGCAGCCGCGCAAGAAGAGCAGAGCGCCGCTGATCATCGGCGCCACGCTCGGGGTCGCCTTATTGGTGCTCGCCGGTCTCGTCGTGCTCATCCGCTCCGGCAAGTCCGCCACCCTGGCCTCCGGCGAGACGACCCCCACGGCCACGCCGCCGACCGTCAGGGACACCCCGGCCCCCACCCCGACGCCCACGCCGACGCAGCCCGTCGTCCCGAAGGCGGGCGCGAGAAGGTCGCTCCCCGGCGCCACGATCGGCCTGTACGAGAACCGCGCCGACGCGATCGTCCTGACCTCCTACGAGGTCTACGACAAGAAGAAGGAGGACTGGACCGACTACGCCAGGGACTCCCTGCACGGCCCGTACAGGAAGTACGCCGGCAACTGGGAGTCGAACGTCTCCCCCGGCGGCCGCTACCTGGTCACCAGAGGCCGCAACTACACCGACGACAATTACGACTACATCATCGTCACCGACCGCCAGAGCGGCGACCGCAGCACGATCAAGACCGTCCGCGACCCGCTGATCTCCAGCGTCCGCGCCTGGTCGAAGGACGGCACCAAGATCCTGCTCAACATCGAGAAGAAGACCGGCAGCACCTGGACCTACCCCGGCTTCGTCATCGTGGACGTCGCCACGAAGAAGGCCAGGGTCGTCACCGTCGACGACACCGACGTACGCAAGACCGCCTTCGGCTGGGACGGCGACGACGACGGCGTGGTCAACGCCTTCGGCCCGGAGAAGAACAGGAACCTGCGCTTCTTCGACGCCCAGGGCAAGAAGACCCGCGACGTACGCTCGATCGGCACCCTCCCCGCCGGCACCCAGGACATCTTCTCCCCCGACGGCAAGCTGTTCCTCTCCGACTGTCCCAATGGCAGCGACGGCGACTCCTGCCTGTGGGACGCCGAGTCCGGCGAGCGCGTCCGCAAGTTCTCCTCCGACTGCGACAAGGTGCTCGGCTGGTACGACGACGCCCACCTGTACTGCTGGGAGCAGGACAACAACACCAACGACGAGATCCAGGTCGTCGACTTCAAGGGCACGCTGCTCCGCAAGATCCTCGAAGTGCCCGACACCGTCGACTTCAGCCCGGTGTTCACCGTGAACCCGCCCAAGGGCTCCTGAACCATCCCGCCCGCGCAGCCGTCATGGAGGGCATGAAGACGCTGATCCGCACGGCCGTGACCGCCGCGGCCCTCGCCACGGTCACGGCGGCCTGCACGTCCACGACCACGGGCCAGGAGCCCGTGCCGAAGGTCACGCTCGACGCCATCCGCCTGGTCGCCTATGACAGCTGCGACGACATGCTGGCGGGCCTGCGCGAACACGCCGCGGAGAACGTCGGCCCGTGGGGCTTCGGCGGCCCGGCCGTCATGTACATGGAGGACAGCAGGGCCACCGCGAAGGCGAGGACCACCTCCGACACCCCCGAGCACTCCACGACGAACGTGCACGAAGCGGGCGTGGACGAGCCCGACCTGGTCAAGACCGACGGCAACCGGGTCATCACGGTCGTGGACGGCACCCTGCGGATCATCGACACCGCCACCAAGAAGGTCACCGCCTCGCTCAAGCTGACCAAGGAAGGCGAGCCCACGTTCGCGCCCGCCGACCTGCTGGTCTCCGGCGACCGGGCGCTGGTGCTCTTCCGGGGCGGCGACATCATGGTCAAGTCGTTCGCGCCGCCCGGCGAGACCCGGTACGTGGTGGTCGACCTGGCCGGGCAGCCGAAGGTGCTCAGCACGATCAGGGCGCAGGGCTCGTACGTGGACGCCCGGATGATCGGCTCGACGGTCAGGCTCGTCACCCGCAGCCAGCCCGACATCACCTTCCCCGAGCCCAAGGACCAGAACGCCTCCGAGGCCGACCGCAAGAAGGCCAACCAGGCCGTGGTGCGGCAGGCGCCGCTCACCGCCTGGCTGCCCACGGTCGAGATCACCCGTCCGGGCGGCGCGGCCAAGAAGGACGCGGTCGCGTGCGAGCGGGTCAGCCACCCCGCCGACTACACCGGCACCTCGCTGCTGACCGTGCACAGCATCGACCTGACCCAGGACGTCGCCGCGACCGGCACCGCCCCGATCAGCCTCGCCGCCGACGGCGACACCGTCTACGGCAGCGGCACCAGCCTGTACGTCGCCAGCAACCCCCGCTGGTGGTTCCCGGTGGTCACCGAGCCGGTGCCGGTCGAGCCGCCGGTGACGAAGTCCGGCGAGGCCCCGGCCGTCGAGCCCACCCCGTCGGAGCCAACGCCGTCCGAGCCCACGCCGTCGGAGCCCGAGCCCACCCCAACGGCTCCTCCTGAGGAGACCGAGGTCCACAGGTTCGACCTCGCCGCCCCCGGCGCCCCCGCGTACGTGGCCTCCGGCAAGGTCCCCGGCCGCCTGCTGAACCAGTACGCGCTGTCGGAGTACGAGGGCCACCTCCGCGTCGCCACCACGCTCACCTCCCCCGACGGCAAGTCCAGCTCCAGCAGCGTGTACGTCCTCAAGAGCGACACCATGGGCAAGGTCGGCGAGGTCGGCGGCCTCGGCCAGGGCGAGCGCATCTACTCGGTCAGGTTCATCGGCCCGGTGGGCTACTGCGTCACGTTCAAGCAGGTCGACCCGCTCTACACGCTCGACCTGCGCGACCCGGCCGCCCCCAAGGTGACCGGCGAGCTGAAGATCACCGGCTACTCGGCCTACCTGCACCCGGGCGCCGAGGGCAGGCTGATCGGCATCGGCCAGGAGGCCAGCGACAAGGGCAGGACGCTCGGCACCCAGGTGTCGCTGTTCGACGTCAGCGACCCGGCCAACCCGCGCAGGCTGTCGCAGCTGTTCCAGAAGGAGGCGGGCTCCGAGGCCGAGTGGGACCCGCACGCGTTCCTGTACTGGCCGAAGACCGGCCTGTCGGTGATCCCGCTGATGACCCCGAAGGAGTCGGGCGCGGTCGTGCTGAAGATCGACGACTCGGCCGTGACGCGGCTCGGCATGATCAAGCACCCGTCCCACCAGGAGCAGGACTACGCGTACCAGCCCGGCATCCAGCGGTCGATGATCATCGGTGACTCCGTCTGGACGCTGTCGTACGACGGCCTCCAGGTCAACGACGCCGCGACCCTGGACAAACAGGCGTGGATCCCGCTGCGCTGACCGCCCACCGGCCGGGCTGCCGGATCAGGTGCGCTCGGGCGCGACCACGGGGACGATCTCGGGCGCGCCCAGCCTGATGGCGTCGGCCTCCTGGTCGGAGTCCTGCTCCTGGGAACGCCGTTCGGCCTCGACGCGCTTGGTGAAGTACTCGACCTCCCTCTTCACCTGCTCGCCGTCCCAGCCGAGCGGCTCGGCCAGCAGCTCGGCGGCCTCCTGGGCGACCGCGAGGCCGCGGTGGAAGGTCTCGATGGAGATGTGCGTACGCCGGGTCAGCACGTCGTTGAGGTGCCTCGCGCCCTCGTGGGTGGCGGCGTAGACGACCTCGGCGCGCAGGTAGTCGTCGGCCCCCGCGAGCGGCCGGCCGAGCGACGGGTCGCCTTCGATCAGCTCCAGCACCTCGTCGATGAGCGAGCCGTAGCGCTGGAGCAGGTGCTCGATCCTGGCGACGTGCAGCCCCGAGCTCTGGGCGAGGCGGTAGCGGGAGTTCCACAGCGCCTGGTAGCCCTCGGCGCCGGCCAGCGGGATGCGGTCGGTGCACGAGCGCGGCACCCGCTGGTCGAGCCCGTGCGCCACCGCGTCGACCGCGTCGCGCGCCATGACCCGGTACGTCGTGTACTTCCCCCCGGCGATCATCACCAGGCCCGGCACCGGATGGGCGACGACGTGCTCCCTGGACAGCTTGGACGTCTCGTCGGACTCGCCCGACAGCAGCGGCCGCAGCCCCGCGTAGACGCCTTCGACGTCGTCGCGGGTCAGCGGCACCGACAGCACCTCGTTGACGTGGTCGAGCAGGTAGTCGATGTCGGCTCTGGAGGCGGCCGGGTGCACCTTGTCGAGGGTCCACTCGGTGTCGGTGGTGCCGACGATCCAGTGGCGGCCCCAGGGGATCACGAACAGCACCGACTTCTCGGTACGCAGGATGATCCCGGTCAGGGAGTGGATCCGGTCGCGCGGCACCACGAGGTGGATGCCCTTGGACGCGCGTACGTGGATCTGGCCGCGCCCGCCGACCAGCTCCTGGATGTCGTCGGTCCACACGCCCGTGGCGTTGACGACCTGCTGGGCCGCCACGTCGAGCTCGGCGCCGCACTCCAGGTCGCGCACCCGTACGCCGGTGACCCGCTCGCCCTCCCGCAGGAACCCGACCACCTGGGCGCGGGGCGCGACCTGGGCGCCGTAGGTGGCGGCCGTGCGCAACATGGTCATCACGTAGCGGGCGTCGTCGACCTGGGCGTCCCAGTATTGGACCGCGCCGGTGAAGGCGGTCTTCTTCAGCGCCGGGGCCAGGCGCAGCGCCCGCGACCTGGACAGGTGGCGGTGTCCCGGCACGCCCCGGGTGATCCCGGACGCGATGCCGAGCGTGTCGTAGAGCGCCACCCCGGCCCCCACGTACGGGCGTTCCCAGCCGTAGTGGGTCATCGGGAACAGGAACGGCACCGGCCGGACGAGGTGGGGGGCGAGCCGCTGGAGCAGCAGCGCCCGCTCCTGCAGCGCCTCGCGCACCAGCTCGAAGTTGAGCTGCTCCAGGTAGCGCAGGCCGCCGTGGATGAGCTTGGAGGAGCGCGACGAGGTGCCGGAGGCGAAGTCGCGGGCCTCGACCAGGGCGACGTCGAGCCCGCGGGTCGCCGCGTCGAGCGCGATGCCGGCGCCCACGACGCCGCCGCCGACCACGACCACGTCGAACTCCCTGGCGGACATCTCCGCCAGCGCCGCCGCGCGCTCCGCGGGCCCGAGCCGGGCCACGCTCCTACCCGCCGTCATCATTCCCCCTGGGGTCGCCTGCGCTCAGTACCTACCCGTCCGCCGGGCAACCTGTAACTCAGGCGCGTACGACCTTGACGCCGGCGTCGGTGAGCCGGTGCGCGAGCTCGTCGGAGAGCCGGGCGTCGGTGACGAGGGTGTCGATCCGGTCGATGGGGCAGATGCGGGAGAAGGCCCGCTTGCCCACCTTGGAGGAGTCGGCCACCACGACGACCTGCCCGGCGCGGCTGATCAGCAGGTTGTTGACGCTCGCCTCGCCCTCGTGGTGCGCCGAGGCCCCGAGCTCGACGTCGAGCGCGTCGACGCCGAGGAAGGCCACGTCGAGCGTGACCTGCTCCAGCACGCCCGAGGCGAGCGGCCCGATCAGCTCGTACGACTGCTGCCTGGCCACCCCGCCGGTGACCACGATCTTGACGTGCTGCCGCACGGTGAGCTCGGCGGCGATGTTCAGGGCGTTGGTGACGATCGTGAACCCGCTCTCCAGCGTGGACAGCGTGGCGAGGGTGCGGGCCAGCTCGGAGGTCGTGGTGCCGCCGTTGAGCCCGACCACCGCGCCGGGGGTCACCAGGTCGGCCGCCGCGGCGGCGATGCGGTGTTTCTCGTCGGCGTGCCGCGCGGTCTTGTAGCGCAGCGGCAGGTCGTAGCTGACGCTCTGGGCGACCGCGCCGCCACGGGTGCGCATGAGCATCTGCTGCTGGGCGAGCTGGTCGAAGTCACGGCGGATCGTCGCGGTGGAGACGTCGAGCGACTGGGCGGCCTCCTCGACCGAGAGCCTGCCCTCCTGCGCGAGCAGCTCAAGGATGGCGTTCCAGCGATCGTAGCGGGACACGAAGCCTCCCCAGTGAGATCCGGACAGGAGCAAGCGTGGCACACGCGGGGAGGTCAGGGCCAACAGTGCACAAAGATGCGCTTTTACGGTATAAAAAAGGCAGAAACAAACAACGACGGAGAGGAACGCGGTGACCACCCACACCGAAGCCGAGATCGAGTCGCAGCCGTCCTGCTGGCGCCGCGCCGTGGCCGACCTGCCCACGGACGCGCTGCCGCGGCCGGGCGAGCGGGTGGCCGTCGTCGGCTGCGGCACGTCGTGGTTCATCGCGATGGCGTACGCCACGCTGCGCGAGCGGGCCGGTCAGGGCGAGACCGACGCGTTCGCCGCCTCCGAGGCGCCGGCCGGCCGCTCCTACGACCGGGTGCTCGCCCTCACCCGCTCCGGCACCACGACCGAGGTGCTCGACCTGCTGTCCAGGACGAGCGCGCGCACCACGGCCATCACCGCCGACCCGAAGACGCCGGTCATGAAGGCCGCCGACGAGATCATCGTGCTCGACTACGCCGACGAGGCGTCGGTCGTGCAGACCCGCTTCGCGACCACGCAGCTCGCCATGCTCCGCGCCAGCCTCGGCGAGGACCTCACCCAGGCCATCGCCGACGCCGAGCGGGCGCTGGCCGAGCCGCTGCCCGCCGAGCTGGTCGAGGCCGAGCAGTTCAGCTTCCTCGGCGCCGGCTGGTCGGTCGGCCTGGCCCAGGAGGCCGCGCTGAAGATGCGCGAGGCGTCGCGGTCGTGGACGGAGGCGTACCCGGCGATGGAGTACCGCCACGGCCCGATCAGCATCGCGGGACCCGGCCGCGTCACGTGGATGCTCGGCACCGCCCCCGAGGGCCTGCGCGAGCAGGTCGAGGCGACCGGCGGCACGTTCGTGGAGAGCGGCCTCGACCCCATGGCCGAGCTCGTACGCGCCCAGCGGGTCGCGGTCGCGCGGGCCTTCGCCCGAGGACTGAACCCCGACGAGCCCATGCACCTCACGCGATCTGTGATCCTTTCTTCATGAGCCTTACTCTCGCCGACGCCAGGATCGTGACCCCGGAAGGGGTTCACGAGGGGTGGCTGACCATCGAAGACGGCCGCATCACGCATGTCGGCCACGGAGCCGCCCCCGGTCCCGGCCTGAGCCTCGGGGGGCGACACGTCGTCCCCGGGTTCGTCGACATCCACAACCACGGCGGCGCCGGCGGGTCCTTCCCCACGGGCGAGCAGGACAAGGCGCGCGACGCCGTGGCCCTGCACCGCCGTCACGGCACGACGACGATGGTGGCCAGCCTGGTCACCGACGCGCTCGACGGGCTGTCACGGGCCGCGTCCTCGCTGGCCGAGCTCTGCGAGGAGGGGCTGTTCGCGGGCATCCACTTCGAGGGCCCGTACATCGCCAGGGCGCGCTGCGGGGCGCACGACCCCGGCCTGCTGCGCGAGCCGTCGCCGCAGGAGCTCTCCGGGCTCGTCAAGGCCGCGCGCGGGCACGCGCGCATGGTCACCGTGGCCGCCGAGCTGCCCGGCGGCCTCGACACCATCCGCATGGCCGTCGCCGAGGGCATGATCGCGGCGCTCGGCCACAGCGACGCCGACTACGACCAGACGATCGCCGCCGTCGAGGCGGGCGCGAGCGTGGCCACCCATCTCTACAACGCGATGCCGCCGCTCGGCCACCGCGCCCCCGGCCCGATCGCGGCGCTGCTTGAGGACGAGCGCGTCACGGTCGAGCTGATCAACGACGGCGTCCACGTGCACCCGGCGATGCTGCGCCTGGCCTACGAGGTGGCCGGCCCCGGCAGGACCGTGCTGATCACCGACGCGATGTCGGCCACAGGGCTCGGCGACGGCGACTACGTCCTCGGCCCCATGCGGGTCCGCGTGACCGGCGGCGTGGCGAGACTGGTCGAGGGCGGCTCCATCGCGGGCTCCACGCTCACCATGGACGTCGCCTTCCGGCGCGGCGTGCGCGAGGTCGGCATGTCGCTGCCCGACGCCGTCCAGGTGGCCTCGCTGACCCCGGCGCGGGTGCTCGGCCTGGCCGGCGAGATCGGCTCGATCGCCGTCGGCAAGGCCGCCGACCTGGTGGTGCTCTCCGGCGAGCTGGAGGTCGACGGCGTGATGAAGAACGGCGAATGGATCACGGAGCCTTAATGATCATCACCGTGACGCTCAACGCCGCGCTCGACGTGACCTACGAGGTCCCGTCGGTCGACTGGCACGGCGTCAACCGGGTCGGCGCGGTCCACAGGCGCGCCGGCGGCAAGGGCGTCAACGTGGCCCGCGTGCTGGCGGCGCTCGGCCAGGAGGTCCTGGTCACGGGGCTGGCGGGCGGGCCGACCGGTCAGGCCATCGAGCACGACCTGCGCGCGGCCGGGCTGCCGGCCGCGCTCACCCCCGTCGCCGGCGACTCCCGCACCACGCTGGTGGTCTCCGAGACGCGCGGGGCCACGCTGTTCAACGAGCCCGGCCCCGAGGTCACGGCGGCCGAGCTGGCGGCGTTCCTGGAGCACTACACGTCGCTGGTGGCCACCGCCGACGCGGTGGTCATCTCGGGCAGCCTGCCCCGAGGCGTGCCCGCCGACGTCTACGCGACCCT
>JABFVJ010000136.1 GCA_013362835.1 Nonomuraea sp.
TTGACCACCTGCAACGAGGTCGAGAACGGCGGCGCGTCCGCCCCGCTCCGGTCCAGCGTGACCGCCAGCACGAGCGTCTGCCCCGCCGGCACCTGCCCCTTCGTGATCCGGAAGGAGATCCCGTCGCCGTCCCTGCCGATGGTCGCCGCGAACCGGCCCCCCGCGTCCCCGTGCTGCCCGCGCGGCTCCTTGCAGGTCTGCCCGTACGGCAGATAGTCCACCACCGCCTGGACCCCGGCCTTGGCCAGCTCGGTAGCCAGCCCCTCCGGATCACGGAACGCGTTGATCCGCACCCCGACCCCGCCGTCGGCCGACGCGGTCACCGCGTACGCCGGCGCGCCGAGTACGCCGGTCACGGTCACCGCCACCGTGGCGGCCGCCGCGACCCCCGCCACCGCGGCGGTCAGCCCCACGAGGCGGCGCCGGGGCCGCCGAACCGGCGTCGCGACGACGGGATCCGTCCTGGTCGCGAGGTCGTCCTTGAGCGCGCTCAGCAGCCGCTCCTCGAAGTTGCTCATGCCTGTCCCTCCACGTACACGGCCGACGGCGAAGCGACGTCTTCAAGGGCACGTCTGGCCCGGTGCAATCGGACTCGCGCGGTCACCTGCCTGATGCCCAGGGCGGCGGCGGCCTCGGAGACGGTGAGCTGGTCGATCGCCACGAGCTCCAGCACCGCGCGCTCGCCCTCCGGCAGGCCCGCCATGGCCTCCAGGGCGCCGCGCGAGCGGCGCTCGGCGTCGATCCGCTCCTCCATCCGTACGAGGTCGTCGTCGTCCATGAGCCGCCGGCCCGCCACCCGGCTCGTCGCCCGCGCCTCGCGTGCCGCCCTGCGGTGCTGGGCGGACACGACGTTGCGCGCGACGCCGTACAGCCAGGCGGTCTGGCTGCCGCGGCCGGGCACGTAGGTGTGGGCCGAGTCCAAGGCCGCCAGGAAGACGTCGGCGGTCAGGTCGGCGGCGAGGTGAGGATCGCTCACCCGCCTGACCACGAACCGCATGAC
This sequence comes from Nonomuraea sp., assembly GCA_013362835.1. The sequence goes on from JABFVJ010000136.1 coordinate 1,001, forward strand.
GGCGTCGACGTGGCGGCGATAGAAGGCCTCAAAGGCCGCGGGGTCTTCGTTGAGGCGCACTGGCCTCGCTCCCTTCGTCGTTCGCCCTTACACCTGTACTTGGACCGGCGTCAGCGAAGCGTTTCCGGGAGCTAGGCGAGGGTGGGGCGGCGCGGCTGGAAGAGCCAGGCGTCGAAGAGCGCGTCGAGGTCCTTGCCCGACAGCCGCTCGGCCAGGGCGATGAACTGCGGCGTCGTGACGTTGCCGTAGCGGTGTTCGGCGGTCCAGGTCTTCAGCAGCTTGAAGAACGTCGGGTCGCCGACGGCCTTGCGCAGGGCGTGGAGCGTCATGCCGCCGCGCGTGTAGACCGACTCGTTGAACAGGTCGTGCGGCTTGGCCCGGCCGGGCGGGTAGGCCCACATGGGGTCTTTGGCGTCGCGCGCGTAGAAGGTCTTGAAGATGGCGTCGGCGCTCTTCTTGCCCTTGTGCTCCGACCACAGCCACTCCGCGTACGTGGCGAAGCCCTCGTTGAGCCAGAGGTCCTTCCAGCGCTTGATGGTCAGGCTGTCGCCGAACCACTGGTGGGCCAGCTCGTGGGCGATGATCGTGTCGTCGGGGTTGAAACCGCCGTAGAGCGGCTTGGTCTGGTTTTCCAGGGCGTAACCGGCCGAGTAGTCGTCGACCACGGCCCCGGTCGAGGAGAACGGGTAGGGGCCGAAGATCGTGCTCCAGTAGTCGGTGACCTCGGCCGACAGGTTGTAGACGTGGTCGAGCGACGCCTTGACCTTCGGGTCGACGGCCGCGTACGTCGGGATGCCGCCCTTCGAGCGCCCCTCCCGGAGCTGGAAGTCGCCGATCGTGGCCGTGGCGAGGTAGGTGGCCATCGGGTGCTTCTCGCTCCACCGGAAGGTCGTCCTGCCGCCGGTGGTCGCCGGGCGGGCCGTCTGCTCGCCGTTGGCCACGGCGGTCACGCCCGCCGGCACGGTGATCGTGAAGTCGAACGTGGCCTTGTCGGCCGGGTGGTCGTTGTTGGGGAACCACGTCTTGGAGCCGTTGGGCTCGGAGGCGACGAAGGCCCCGTCGGCGGTCGGGATGAAGCCGTAGGTGCCCAGGTTGGAGGTGTCCTTGGCCGGGGCGGGCGAGCCCGAGTAGGAGACGTCGGCGGTGAACGGCAGGCCCGCGCCGAGCGGCGCGGCCGGGGTCACGGTCAGCTCGCCGCCCTTGCGCGAGAAGCGCGCGGGAGCGCCGTTGACGGTGATCCTGGACACGGAGAGGCCGGTCAGGTCGAGGTTGAAGCTCGACAGGTCCTGGGTGGCCTTGGCCTTGATCGCGGCCCGGCCGGTGAGCCGTCTGCTCGCCGGGGTGTAGTCGACGGTGATCGAGTAGTGGGCGACGTCGTAGCCGCCGTTGCCGTCCTGCGGGAAGTCGGAGTCGCCGATGCCGGGAGCGCCGGCCCGCAGGCCGCTCGCCCGGTGAGGTGGTGGCCCGTCGCTGGGCGCGCAGGCGAGCACGCTGACCAGCGCCGCCAGTACGGCCACCGCACGCTTGTCGGTTCGCATAGGTGAACGAGCCCCCTTCAACTCGTGACCGGAATCTTACGCTGGGTCACGCACCCGCTGGGAAGAGGGCGGGGCCGGGACGCCGGCGGAGATCCGCCGCCGACGTCCTATTTGATCCCAAAAGTGGCGGTAGTCCCATAAAGTGCAGATCACCGGCACTCGCTCGGGACAAACTAAAGGTTGCCCCTTAGTTCCTGCTCGCGCTCGATGGCCTCGAACAGGGCCTTGAAGTTGCCCTTGCCGAAGCCGAGCGAGCCGTGGCGCTCGATCAGCTCGAAGAAGACGGTCGGGCGGTCCTGCACCGGCTTGGTGAAGATCTGCAGCAGATAGCCGTCCTCGTCCCTGTCGACCAGGATCTTCCGCTTCTTCAGCTCCTCGATCGGCGCTCTGACCTGCCCGATGCGCTCGCGCAACTCGGGGTCGTCGTAGTAGGAGTCGGGCGTGTCGAGGAACTGCACGCCGGCCTCGCGCATGAGGTCGACCGTGGTGAGGATGTCGTTGGTGGCCAGCGCGATGTGCTGCACGCCCGGCCCGCCGTAGAACTCCAGGTACTCGTCGATCTGCGACTTCTTACGGCTGACCGCCGGCTCGTTCAGCGGGAACTTGACCTTCCGCGTGCCGTCGGCCACGACCTTGGACATGAGCGCCGAGTATTCGGTGGCGATGTCGTCGCCGACGAACTCGGCCATGTTCGTGAAGCCCATGACCTTGCGGTAGAACTCCACCCACTCGTCCATCTTGCCCAGCTCGACGTTGCCGACGCAGTGGTCGACGGCCTGGAACAGCCGTCCCGTCCTCGTCGCGGGCGGCGCGACGAGCGGCTCGGCCGGCGCGTAGCCCGGCAGGTACGGGCCGCCGTAGTTGGACCTGTCGACGAGCGTGTGCCGCGTCTCGCCGTACGTGGCGATGGCCGCGAGGACCACCTTGCCGTGCTCGTCCTCCACCGTGTACGGCTCCACCAGCCCCTTGGCCCCGTGGGCGACGGCGTAGGCGTACCCGGCCTCCACGTCGGGCACCTGGATGGCCAGGTCGACGACCCCGTCGCCGTGCTCGGCCACGTGCCGGGCCATGTCCGTGCCCGGACGGATCGACGCCCTGAACTCGAACGTGGCGCTGCCCGAGGTCAGGACGTAGGCGACCTCGTCGCGGCTGCCGTTCTCCGGCCCGCGGTAGGCCACCAGTCGCATGCCGAAAGCGGTCGAGTAGTAGTGGGCGGCCTGCTTGGCGTTGCCCACGGCGAACACCACGGCGTCCATGCCGTTAACCGGAAAGACATCAGTCATGCCCCCAACTCTCGATTTAGCTGGGCGAGTTGTGCAAGAGTTACTCGAATGAGTGCACAATCTGCCCACTCATGTCGGCCCCGGACCGGAGAATGTGTACAGCATGACGATCGATGAACTGGACGCGCGGCTGATCTCCCTGCTGACCGCCGAGCCCAGGCTGGGCGTGCTCGAATGCTCGCGCCGCCTCGGCGTGGCCCGCGGCACGGTCCAGGCCCGGCTCGACCGGCTGCTCGCCAGAGGCGTGATCACGGGGTTCGGGCCCGACGTGTCGCCCGTGGCGCTCGGCTACGACGTGACGGCATTCGTCACGATGGAGATCAGGCAGGTCTCCGGGCACGACCCGGTCGCCCACCGGCTGGCCCACATCCCCGAGGTGCTGGAGGTGCACACCATCACGGGCGGCGCCGACCTGCTCTGCCGGGTGGTCGCGCGCACCAATGCCGATCTCCAAAGAGTCATCGATCAAATAGTGGACGTTCAGGGCGTGCTCAGGACTTCTTCGATCATCGCACTTGACACTCCGGTTCCTTACCGGGTGCTGCCATTGGTCGCCGATGTTCCACGCCGTGGCGGGCGCTAGCCGTACTATCGCTGAGGGACGAGGCACCGTTATCGATCGTTTACCCTTGTCATTCGCCCAGCTTGCGGGGGTTGGACGAACGTGCGCCAAGAGGGGGGCCGAGTGCGGATCGGTAAGGGAGAGGGCGGCCGGAAACGGCGCGTGCTGCGCATTCTGTTGATCTCGTTCGGGGCCGCTATCGCGCTATTCGCCGGGCTTTTCGCGATTGCGTGGGCGATGACTCCTATTCCCGACAGCACGCAGAAATCGGCCACCGCCCAGGGGTCGGTGATCTATTACCGCGACGGCAAGACCGTGCTCGCCCGGCAGGGCGTCGACCGCAGGAACGTCGAGCTGGCCAAGGTGCCCAGGCACGTACGCGACGCCGTCATCGCCGCCGAGAACCGCTCCTTCTACAACGACGCGGGCGTCTCGCTCAAGGGCACCGCGCGGGCCGTCTGGTCCACCATCACCGGTCAGCAGCTCCAGGGCGGCTCCACGATCACCCAGCAGCTCGTGCGCAACTACTACAGCGGCCTCAGCCAGGAGCGCTCGGTCACCCGCAAGTTCAAAGAGATCCTCATCTCGATGAAGGTCGACCAGTCCAAGTCGAAGGACTGGGTGCTGGAGCAGTACCTCAACACGATCTACTACGGCCGGGGCGCCAACGGCATCCAGTCGGCCGCCCGCGCCTACTTCGGCAAGGACGTCGACAAGCTCACCGTGGCCGAGGGCGCCTACCTGGCGGCGGTCATCCAGCAGCCCAGCAGGTTCGCCGACCCCGAGGGCGCCGACCTCGCGGCGGCCCAGTACCGCTGGAGGGCGATCGTCAACGCGATGGGCCAGACGGGCGCGCTCACGCCCCGGCAGGCGGCCGCCGAGACGTTCCCCACGCTGAAGGCGCCGAAGAAGCCGTTCGAGCTCAAGGGCCAGGCCCAGTACATGCTCGACCAGGTGACCGCCGAGCTCAACCGGCGCGGCTACTCCGACGAGGCCATCAACGGCGGCGGGCTGAAGATCGTCACGACGTTCGACAAGAAGCTCATGGCGGCGGCCGAGCAGGCGGTCAAGGACGTCGTCCCGTCCTCGACGCCGAAGAAGGTGCGCACCGGGCTCGCCGCCGTCGACCCCAAGACCGGCGAGGTCATCGCCTTCTACGGCGGCAGCCGCGACCAGGTCGGCGACTACGACAACGCGTTCTCGGCCAAGCGGATGGCGGGCTCGACGTTCAAGCCGTACACGCTGGCGGCCGCGCTCGACAACGGCTTCGACCTGTCCACCAGGGTCAACGGCAACTCGCCGCTGCGCGTGGCCTC
>JABFVJ010000281.1 GCA_013362835.1 Nonomuraea sp.
ACGCGGCCAGGGGGTTGCTGCTGGCCGGGGTGCACGTGGTGGAGGGGCTGGTGTGGAGCGCGGTGTTGATCGGGTTCGCGTCACTGATGAGCGACGTGCTCAGGTCGGCGCGGGTGCGGCGGGTTCTCGACCGGGTGACCGGGGTCGTCATCGTCGGGTTCGGGATCCGACTCGCCTTCCACGACTGACCCCGCCGAAGCCCTTCAGGCTGATCCTGCCGAAGCCCCTCACGACCGACCCCACCGAAACCCCTCACGACTGATCCCACCAAACCCCTCACGGCCGATCCAGTCGAAGCCCCGACGGGCCTGTTCGCCGCTCATCCCGCCGAAGATCCTCATGTCCAGGGCCAGGACAGGAGGCGGGCGCCGAGGACGGCGGTTTCCAGGGTGAAGCGCTGCGTGGGGTCGTCGGGTGAGAAGCCGGTCAGGCGGCGGATGCGTTCCAGCCGGTACGTCACCGCCCGCGGGCTGATCCCCAGCCGCCGAGCCGCCGCCGCCTGGTTCCCGTGCGCCGCGAAGACCGCCTCCAACGTCTCGACCAGCGGCTCGTGCCCGCCGCGCGCCTGCAGCAACGGGCTCAGCACGCTGGTCACCAGGTCCTCGATCGCGCTCCGGTCGCGCAGCAGCACGGGGAACACCAGCAGGTCGGCGGCCTTGACGACGTCGATCTTGAGCCGGAGCGCGTCGGCCAGCTCCAGCGCCCCCGACGCCTCCCTGAACGACGTCACCACGCCGCCCGGCCCCCGGTGGGCCCGTCCCACGCCGACCCGCCAGCCGGCCGGGAACCGGGCGCGTACGTGGTGGGTGAACTCCCCCACGGCGGCGGGAAGGGTCGCGGGCGCCACGCACACCAGCAGCCCGTCGCGTACGGCCACGAGCACGTTGTGCGACCCGAACCTGGCCACCAGGTCGCGTTCGATACGGTCCTGGTCCCCCTCGCGCAGGCCGCGGGCGGCGGCCACCACGTACGACTCGGCCAGCCGGAGCCCGAAGTGCTCGGCGCGTTCGGCCAGCCGTTCGGCCCGTCCCTGGAGCAGGTCGTCGACGAACTCCTTGCGGGCGGTCTCCTCGCCTCTGAGGGCGGCGAGCTGGGCCAGCTCGTACCCCTCCATGAGCGCCGACACCGCGCGGCGCAGCGCGGGCAGCACGTCGGGCAGCCCTTCGGCGGCGGCGAGCGCGCCGTCCACCAGCGTCCGGAGCGGGACCCCGAGTTCGGCGGCCCGCGTGCCGTCGGCGCGGCAGGCGTCGAGCGCTTCGCGCGAGGGCGCCCGGCCGGTGGCGGCGGCCCCGGCCAGTACCTGACGATGCCCGCCGAGCAGGTCGGCGGGCATCTCGGAGAGCACCATCAGACTCCTACGTCACGCCTGTCGAACGACAGGATCGCGGTGAGCGCGAGTACTGCCGTCGCTCCCGCCAGCACAAGGTAGTCCCCGACCGGCAGGCCCTCATAGAGGGGTCGCCCCTCGGCGTAGTAGTGGAACGGCGAGACCCACCTGAGCCAGGCGATGGCGTCGACGCTGCGGCCGATCGTGACGACGACGTAGCCGGCCGCCACCCACACGCCGACGACAGCGGAGGCGATCATCTTGCGTCCGGTGACGGCGCCCACGGTCAGCGCCACGGTGCCGAAGAACAGCGCGAGCAGCAGGACGCCGAGGTGCGCGGCGAGGATCCGGTCGAACGGCACCCCGATCCCGGCCCGGTCGCCCGCCGCCCACGCCACGGCCAGCGTCACCGCGAACACCGCGAGCAGCGAGAGCGCGAGGGCGCAGAACCGGTCGAGCACCAGCCGCTTGCGGTCCACCGGCAGCGTGACGACGAGCTCCAGCGTCCCGGCCTCCTCCGGCTGGGCGATGGCCCGGTTGGCCAGCATCGTCGCGCACACGACGAACAGCATGGGGACGAAGAGCTGGTAGACGACCGTCTGCAGGAAGTTGACGCCTGAGGCGAGGTCGGGCATGCCGCCCATGAGGTCGCGCAGCACGCCGGGGTACTTGGCGAGGGCCTGCTTGTTGAACGTCTCCGGGTCCTCGCCGACGCTGCTGAAGATGCTGATGTAGAGGGTCATGAAGGCGCTGATGCCGATGGTCCACCAGATCAGCGCCCGCCGGTGATCACGCAGACTCTTGGCGATCATGGTGCCGCTCCTCGTCGCTGTAGTAGGTCAGGAAGATCTCTTCGAGGTCCGGCTCGGCGCTGACCAGGTGGACCACGGTGAAGCGGGCGGCGGCCTTGATCAGGGCGTCCGGGCGGCCGTCGATCGTGCAGCGCACGCTGGCGCCCTCGACGCGCAGGTCGCGTACGCCGGTCAGCCCCTCGAAGGCGGCCCGGGGCACGGGCGCGTCGAAGTGCAGCTCCACATGGCGTACGGCCTTCTCGCGCAGCGCCGACACGTTCTCCACGGCGACCAGCCGGCCGCCCCGGACGATGCCGACCCGGTCGGAGACGCTCTCCACCTCGGCCAGCATGTGCGAGGACATGAGCACGGTGCGGCCGGAGGCGCGCACCTCGCGCACCAGGGCCAGGAACTCCTGCTGGACGAGCGGGTCGAGCCCGCTGGTCGGCTCGTCGAGTATGAGGAACTCGGGCTCGTGCATGAACGCCTGGATCAGGCCGACCTTCTGCTTGTTGCCCTTGGAGAGCTTGCGCATCGGCACCGACAGGTCGGCCTCGAACCGTTCGGCCAGCGCGTCGATGCGGCTGACGGGCACTCCCCCGCGTACGCGGCCGAGGAAGCGCAGGTAGTCGCGGGCCCGGTCGCGGCCTTCGAGCGCGAGCTCGCCCGGCAGGTAGCCGATCCTGCCCCGGGTCGCGGCCTCGCGCGGGTCGGCGCCGAGCACGCGTACGGTGCCGCGCGTGGGCCTGATCACGTCGAGGAGCAGCCTGATGGTGGTGGTCTTGCCCGCGCCGTTCGGCCCGAGGTAGCCGAAGATCTCGCCGGGCTGGATCTCCAGCGTGAGGTCTTCGAGCCCTCTCCGCCTGCCGTAATACTTGGTCAGCCCTTCGGCCTGCACCACTGCTGTCATGCCGGAATCGTCCCGCTCGCGCGGTGCGCGGTCATTGGCCGATGTCGGCAGCGTCTCGACCGGTTCGCTTCCGGGACACGGCAACGAGAATGCGGCAGGGTGGGGAGGGTGGAGACGGCGTTCGTGCTCGGTGGCGGCGGCGTGCTCGGCGCGCACGAGGTGGGCATGTTGCGGGCGCTCGACGACTCGGGCATCCGGCCCGACCTGGTCGTCGGCACGTCGGTGGGCGCGCTCAACGGCGCGCTGATCGCCGCCGACCCGGCGCGGGCGGTCGCCCGGCTGACCTCGCTGTGGCGTTCCGACGTCGTCCGTACGGCCTTCGCCGGATCGTGGGTCACCCGGCTGTCCACGCTGGCCAGGACCGGCACCCACCTGCACCCGAACGGCCCGCTGCGCGAGGTGCTGGCCGACTCGGTGCGGACGGAGCTGATCGAGGAGCTGGAGGTGCCGTTCCAGTGCGTGGCGGCCTCGGTGGAGCGGGCGGCTGCCCACTGGTTCGGCAGCGGGCCGCTGGTGGAGGCGGTGCTGGCCTCGTGCGCGGTGCCGGGACTGCTGCCGCCGGTGGAGATCGGCGGCGAGCACTTCTTCGACGGCGGCCTGGTGCACAGCATCCCCGTGGGGCGGGCCGTGGGGCTCGGGGCCAAGCGGGTCTACGTCCTGCACGTCGGCAGGATCGAACGGCCGCTGACCGCGCCGAGGCGGTTCTGGGAGGTGGGGATGGTGGCGTTCGAGATCGCGCGCAGGCACCGGTTCGCCGAGGAGATGGCCACGTTGCCGCCGGGGGTCGAGGTGCACGTGCTGCCCGCCGGGGTGACCGAGCCGCTGTCACCGCTGCGCTACCGGAACCTGTCGCAGGTGTCCACCTACATCGACCGGGCCTATGAGGCTTCTTCCCGCTATCTGCGGACAAGAGGAGGATGAAGGCCTGACTTCAGGGAGGCCGCTTTGCTCCCCCCTCGTATCGTGCGGCGGATCGTCCTGGCTCCGCTCGTCATCGTCGTCACGGTGTTCATGCTGGTGACGCTGCCGTTGTGGCTGGTCGTCACGTTCGGCGCCTCGTTACGCCTGCCGCCGCCGCAGCGGCGGGGGCTGAGGTTCGTCTGGTTCGGGGTGGCGTGGCTGACGCTGGAGTCGGCGGTGCTCATCGCCTGCCTCGGGCTGTGGGTGTCGGGGGCGTTCGGGCGGGCCCGCCATCAGGAGCGGCACTACGCGTTGATCCGGTGGTTCCTGTCGAAGGTGTACGCGGCGGCGGTGCGGATCTTCCGGCTGACGCTGGACGTCGAGGAGCCGCCGCCGACGCCGGAGGAGCGGGCCGCGCGGCTGACCCGGCCGATCGTGGTGCTGTCCCGGCACGCGGGCCCAGGCGACTCCTTCCTGCTGATCTATCACCTCCTGTCCCTGTACGGCCGACGCCCCCGCATCGTCATGAAGGCCGCCCTCCAGTTCGACCCGTCGCTGGACGTGGTCGTCAACCGGCTGCCGAACGCCTTCGTGGCGGGCCGGTCGGGGCACGAGCGGGTGATCGAGGAGATCCGGCGGCTGGCCTCGTCCATGGAGGACCGCGACGCCCTGGTGATCTTCCCCGAGGGCGGCAACTTCACCCCGCGCCGGAGGCGGCTCGCGATCCGGCGGCTGGAGGAGAAGGGCCTCGCGGAGGAGGCCGAGCGGGCCCGCGGCATGGACCACCTGCTGCCGCCCAGGCCGGGCGGGGCCATCGCCGCGATCACCGCCTGCCCGGCCGCCGACGTGGTCTTCGTCGCGCACACCGGCCTCGACCACCTCGTCACCCTCGGGGACGTCTGGCGCAGGCTGCCGTACGCGGCCCGCATCACGGCCAAGTGGTGGCGGGTGCCCGCCGACGAGGTGCCCCGCGATCGGGAGGAGCAGGTGCGCTGGCTGTACTCGCACTGGGAGGAGATCGACGCCTGGATCACCGCGCAGCGGGGGCTCCCGGCGGCAGGAACGGGACCGGCGCGGGGCCGTTCCTGATGAGGTCGGCCAGGGCGCCGGTGTCCAGGTGGCCGGCGACGAGGTCGCCCAGGGCGTCGAGCCGGGCCTCGCGCAGCCGGGCGAAGTCGGTGTCCGGCGCGGGGACGAAGGCCCGGCCGGCCCGCTCGGCGACGTCGGCCAGGAACGCGCGGCGGAATCCGTCGTTCTCCAGCGCGCCGTGCCAGGTGGTGCCCCAGACGTCGCCGACGCGGCACCCGTCGAGGAACGGCTCGCCGCCGTCCACGGTCGCCACCCCGTGGTGGATCTCGTACGCGCTCACCGGCTCCCCGTACGCCTGACCGGCCGGGCGCCCGAGCCGCTTCTCCTTGCCGAACTCCACCCGTACCGGCAACATCCCGAGCCCTTCGACCCGGCCCGCCCGCGACTCCACCTCGTCGACGATCTCCCGCCCGAGCATCTGGAACCCGCCGCAGATCCCGAGCACGGGCCCCCGCCGGGCGCGCAGCGCGTCGGCCAGGCCGGTACGCCGCAGCCAGGCCAGGTCGTCCACCGTGGCCCGGGAGCCCGGCAGCACCACCAGGTCGGCGTCGCCGAGCTCGGCCGGATCGGTCACGAAACGCACGACCACGCCGGGCTCGGCGGCCAGGGCGTCGAGGTCGGTGAAGTTGGAGATCCTGGGCAGCCGGACCACGGCCACGCGCAGGGTCTGCGGGCCGAGCGGCCGGCCGGCCGTGACCGTGCGGGAGTCCAGCGCGAGCGAGTCCTCGACGTCGAGCCAGAGGCCGTCCAGCCAGGGCAGGACGCCGTACACGGATCGGCCGGTGAGCTGTCTGAGCATGTCGAGGCCGGGTTCGAGCAGTTCGCGGGCGCCCCGGAACTTGTTGACGATGAATCCGGAGATGTGCGACTGGTCGGCCGCGTCCAGCAGGCCGACCGTGCCGTAGAAGGCGGCGAACACGCCGCCCCTGTCGATGTCGCCGACCACGACGACCGGCAGCCCGGCGGCTCTGGCCAGGCCCATGTTGGCGAGGTCGCCGCGGCGCAGGTTGATCTCGGCGGGGCTGCCGGCGCCCTCGCAGATCACCACGTCGTACCGCTGCCGCAGGCGGGCGAGGGCGTCCAGGGCGGTGGTGCGCAGGAGGTCCTTGAGTTCGCCGTACTCCATGGCGTCCACGTCGGCGATCGGCTCGCCCATGAGCACGACCTGGCTGCGGCGGTCGCTGCCCGGCTTGAGCAGGATCGGGTTCATGTCGGCGACCGGTTCGAGCCCGGCGGCCTGGGCCTGCGTGGCCTGTGCGCGGCCGATCTCGGCGCCGTCGGCGGTGACGTACGAGTTCAGGGACATGTTCTGGGCCTTGAAGGGCGCCACGCGTACGCCCTGGCGGGCGAGCCAGCGGCAGATCCCGGCGGTGACCACGCTCTTGCCCGCGTCGGACGTGGTGCCCGCGACCAGCAACGCCCCGGTGACCTGCGCATTTTCCATGCGATCACCGTACATGAGCACCCTTTCACTGAAATTTCCCAGGAAACGCCCATTTACGAATCGTGTGACTTCTGCCACTCTGGCTAGAACGTTCGCCTAGAACGTGATTCTAGATTTTCCTACTGGAAGGGTGGGCATGGTCGGGACGTTGGGTTCGCCACGCGCTGGCGTCATCGACGCGCGGACCAGGGCGCCGTTCGGCTGGGCGCCGCTGGTCGTGCTCTTCATCGTCGGTCTGGTGGACCGGATGGAGTACAACCTGCTGTCGGGGGTGCTCCCGCTCATCCAGAAGGAATGGGGGTTCAGCGACACCGCGGCGGGCTCGATTCCCACGGCGGCGGCGCTGGCCGCGGCGATCGTCTCGCTCCCCGCGGGCTTCCTCGCCGACCGGTTCAGCCGTACGCGGATCATCGCGGTGGTCGTCTTCTGCTGGGCCATCGCCACGCTCGGATCGGGCCTCGCCACCGGGTTCGTGATGTTCTACCTGATGCGGGTGCTGCTCGCGGCGGCCGAGAACATCGACAACCCGGCGGCCGGCAGCCTCCTCGCCGACTACTACCCGCCGGTCAGCCGGGCCAAGGCGTACGGGCTGACCCGCGTCACGACGTACCTGGGCGGCGTCGGCACGCTGCTCGGCGGCGTGCTGGCCGAGGCGTTCTCGTGGCGGACGGCGTTCCTGATCATGGTGGTGCCCGGCGTGCTCACGGCGGTGCTCTGCTGGTTCCTGCGCGAGCCGGGCCGCGGCGAGCTGGACAAGATGGTCGCGGGCGGCGCCACCCAGGAGAGCGCCGAGGCCAAGCCGAAGGCGCCGTTCTGGCAGCAGTTCGGGCAGGTCGTCCGCATTCCCACCCTGCTGTTCGTCTGCGTCGGCCTGGGCCTGCTCACGCTCGGCCTGGCCGGCATCTTCTACTGGCTGCCCACCCTCATGGTGCGCGGCTACGGCGTCGGCGTCGGCACGGCCGGCTCGCTGAGCGGCCTGATCACCATCGCCGGAACCCTGGCCGGCACGCTGGTCGGCTCCTGGCTCGGCCGCAAGTGGCACGGCACCCGCAAGGGCGGCAGGCTGCTGGCGGGCGGCGGCGGCATCACGCTCGGCGCGGCGGTGCTGGCCGGAGCGCTCACCATGGACTCGATCGGCGGCATGACCGCGCTGGTCCTGCTCGCCTGCTCGCTGATGTCGATCGCGATCCCGAACATGACGGCCTGCCTGGCCGACGTCGTCCCGGCCGCCGCCCGCGGCCTCGGGTTCGCCGTGCTGCAACTGCTCATCACGGCGGCGGGCGCGTTCGGCTCGCTCGTCGTCGGCATCGCCTCCGACCAGTTCGGCTCGCTGCTCGGCGGCATGTACATCCTGGTCGTCCCGATGATCGTGGGCGGCCTGCTGACGCTCGGCGCCCGCGCCTCCTTCGAACGCGACGCGCAGCGGGTCATGGACGCCGCCCGCACCGCCTAGGGCAGGCAGACGGTCAGCGCCCGCGCGGCCACCTCGGCCTTGAGCCTGGTGGTGGCCGCGCGGTCGCCCCCGTCCAGCTCGTACGTCAGCGGCGACCCGAACCGGGCCGACACCTTCCGCGCCCGCGTCACGCGCACGAACGGCGAGTCCTCAGAACGCCCGGCCGCCATCCTGCCCAGCACCCTCGCCCACTGGATCGGCCCCTTGGCCGTGGACAGCCCGACCTCCAGGTAGCCGTCGTCCGGCCGCGCGTCGTCGAACGCCTCGACCCCGCCCGCGATCGTGCCCACGTTGCCGAGCAGCAGGCAGCTCGCCCGGCCCTCGAACCAGGTCGCGCCGTCCACCTTCACCTTCATGGGCACGAGCGGCCCGCCGACGTGCCGTACGGCGGCCTTGACGTAGCCCAGTTTGCCGAGCTTGCGCTTGGCCTTGCCGTCGGCCTCGGCGATCATCTCGGCCTCGAACCCGGCGCCCGCCATGACGGCGAAGTGTTCCCCGTTCAGCACGCCGAGGTCCAGCTCGGCCCGGCGGCCCTGGAAACCGATCCGTACGGACTCGTCCAGGTCGATGGGGATGCCGAGGTTCGTGGCGAACAGGTTCGCGGTGCCGGCGGGCAGGATCGCCATCGGCACGCCGGAGCCCGCCATGGCGTCGGCGCAGCGCTGCACCATGCCGTCGCCGCCCCAGACGAACACCAGGTCGGCGCCCGCCTTGAGGGATTTGCGCACCTTCTTGGGCGCCTTCCTGCTCTTGGGCACCTCGTGCCAGATCAGCTCGCCGACGTCCTGCTCGCTGAGCAGCACGCGCAGCCGGTCCAGACCGGCGCCGAGGGTCTTCTTACGATGCGCGACAACCGCGATGGTGGGGGACACCTCTCCCGCACTACCCGAGGTTCGGGGGGTTATGAGTGGGTTCGACGCGGGTAGCGGTGGCCGGATGCGTATCCAGGACTGGTTCCTCACCGACGAGGAACGCGACAACCGGGCCACCAAGCTCGACGCCTGGTCCAGCGGCAACGACGTACGGGCGCTCATCCACGGCGCCACGTACTTCGCCGAACTCAAGAGCTGCCTGGAGGCGCTGCGCGCGGACGACCTGCTGCTGTTCGCCGACTGGCGGGGCGACCCCGACGAGCGGCTGGCCGACGACGGGCCGACCGTCGGGGCGGCCATCGGCGCCGCCGCCGGGCGCGGTGTCCTGGTCAGGGGGCTCATCTGGCGTTCACACCTGGACCTGCTGCGCTTCAGCTCGGCCGAGAACCGGCACCTGGGCGAGGAGATCGAGGCCGCGCACGGACAGGCGGTGCTCGACACCCGCACCAAACCGGGCGGCGCGCACCACCAGAAGTTCGTCATCCTCCGCCACGACCGCGACCCGTCCGCGGACGTCGCCTTCGTCGGCGGCATCGACCTGTGCCACAGCCGCCGCGACGACGCCGACCACCTCGGCGACCCGCAGCCCTGCCCCATGCCCGACGTGTACGGCCCCCGCCCGCCCTGGCACGACGTGCAGGTCGCCATCCACGGCCCGGCCGTCGCCGAGGTGGAGAAGACCTTCTGCGAACGCTGGGAGGACCCGGCCCCCGAGACCAGGGACCCGCTGCGCCGCTGGCGCGACCACTTCGCCAAGATGGACGACGCGCCCCCGCTCCCCCACCCCGGACCTCCCCCGCCGCCCGCCGGCACCCACCACGTGCAGTTCCTGCGCACCTACCCGGCCCGCCGCAGCGCCTACCCGTTCGCCCCGAACGGCGAGCGCAGCATCGCCCACGCCTACCGCAAGGTCCTCGGCCGCGCGAAGTCGCTGGTGTACCTGGAGGACCAGTACCTGTGGTCCACCGACGTGATCGAGCCGTTCGCCGAGGCGCTGGAGCGCGAGCCGGAGCTCCGCATGATCATCGTGGTGCCGCGCCACCCCGACCAGGACGGCTGGCTGGCCGGCCCCGCCAGCCTGATCGGCCGGGTCGAGGCGCTGAACCGGCTCACGCGGGCCGGCGGCGACCGCGTCGCGATCTACGACCTGGAGAACCACCTCGGCGCCCCCGTCTACGTGCACGCCAAGGTGTGCGTGGTCGACGACGTGTGGGCCTCGGTCGGCTCGGACAACGTCAACCTGCGCTCGTGGAGCTACGACTCCGAGCTGAGCTGCGCGGTGCTGGACGAGCGCGAGGACCCGCGACCCCCGTACGGCGCCCTGCGGTTCGCCCGCGACCTGCGGCTCGCGCTCATGTCCGAGCACCTGGACGGCGACGAGGACGGCGACGAGGACGAGCTGTGCGACCCGGTCGCCGCCTTCGACGCCTTCGCCGAGTCGGCCGCCCGGCTGGAGGACTGGCACACCAGCGGCGAACAGGGCCCCCGCCCTCCCGGACGGCTGCGCCCCCACCCCGCTCCCCATCTGTCCCGGATCCGCAAGGCGCTGGCGATGCCGCTCTACCGGGTCGCCGTCGACCCCGACGGCCGCCCGCCGGAGCTCCGGAGATCGCGAAGGTTCTGATGACCACGTTCTCGTTCCACAGGCTGGGACCGCGGCTGACCGTCGCGGCCTTCGCCGCCGCGCTCATCATGATCCCGTTCACCCTGCTGCTGGTCGTGGCCAAGATGCCGCTCAACAGGCTGGACGCGGAGGTGGCCCACGAGCTGCACGAGTACGCGCTCGCCCACCCCGGCGTGACCAGGCTGCTCATCGTCTGGACCGACCTGTTCGGCCCGTGGCCGTGGCGGATCGCGGTCGGCGCGTTCACCGTCTGGCTGCTCACGCGCGGCAGGCGCAGGCTGGCCATGTGGGCGATCACGACCGTGACCGTGGGCGGCCTGCTCGGGCTCGCCCTCAAGATCATCGTCGCGCGGGTGCGCCCGCATCTCCCGGACCCGGTCGCGCTGGCCCCCGGCGACTCGTTCCCGTCGGGTCACGCGGTCAACGTGACGCTCGGCGCGGGCGTGGTCACCCTGCTCGTACTGCCGATGTTGCCCCGGTGGGGGCGGCGGCTCGCCTGGGTGCTCGCCTGGTTCGTGGTGGTGTCGGTGGGCTTCACCAGGATCGCGCTCGGCGTGCACTGGGTGAGCGACGTCGTCGCCGGGACCGTGCTCGGCATGGCGGTGATCGCCGCGACCGCGGCGGCGTTCGAGACGTGGCGGCGCGATCAGGGCCGCAGGCCCGCCGCGCCGCTGAGTGAAGGAATGGAACCCGAGCCGATGAAGGTGCCCGATGACCAAAGGTGAGCAGGTCCGGTATTACGCGTTGTCTCTGGTGTTACCGCTGGTCCTGATGGGCGCCGTCACGTACGCCATGGGCCTGCTCATCCTCGGTGTGCCCCAGCAGGGCGACGTGGCCGTGAGCAAGGACCTGGCCTCGGTCCGCACGTCCATGTGGACGACGCTCACCGACTACGGCACCAGCCTGTCGGACACGCCGTACGTCGTGGCGCTGACGGCGGTGGCGGTGATCGTCTTCCGGCTCGTCTACAAGCGCTGGCGGGAGTCGGTGTTCCTGATCGCGGCGGTGTGGGGACAGTCGCTCGTCTTCCTCGCCACCACCGAACCGGTCGGCAGGAACCGGCCGCCGGTGCAGCACCTCGACCCCGCGCCGCCCACCTCCAGCTTCCCCTCAGGGCACGTCAGCGCGGCCGTCGCGTTCTACTGCGGCATGGCTCTGGTGCTCACCACGCACGTACGCAACCGGGCCCTTCAGGTGGTCATCTGGGCGATCGGCGTCGCGGCGCCGCTCACCGTCGGCTTCTCCCGCCTGTACCGGGGCATGCACTTCCTCACCGACGTGGTGTGGGGGCTGCTGCTGGGCGTCTTCTGCGTCGTGGTGGCCGCCCGCTCCATCCTGTACGCCCGCCGCTGACCCCCGGCGGCCCCCCGCCTGCACCTGGACCCGGGCGTTCACATCCGATTCATCGGGACCAGCTCCACGCGCCGACGCGTACCGGCACCCCCGGGGAGCCGTGCAGGACGGGCGGGCCCGTGGGGGCGGGGAGCCCGGCGGCCTCGGTCAGGGTCTGGTCGATGCGGTCGAGCCGGGCGTGGTGCAGCGGCCACGGCGGATGCTCGACCTCGGCGGCGGCGAGCCGGGTCGCGACGACGCTGAACAGCAGGTAGCGAGCGGTGAGGAAGTGGGCGAGCTCGTCGCGTTCCCCGGCGGTCAGCGGCGTGCCCATGGTCACGTCGGCGTCGCAGCGGGCCCGGCCGAAGCGGCGGTGGCAGCGGTAACGCACCCGCGCGCCGTCGGGCCGTACGGACATGCGCGACCAGTGGTACGGCAGCCGGAACCCGGCCCTGCCGCCGAGCACGGCGGGCAGCAGCGAGGCGTCGAGCGACAGGAACCAGACGCCCGCGCGGCCGCGCTCGTCGCGGACGTAGGTCCGCAGGTTCGTCTCGGGGAAGCGGGAGGTCCACGGCAGGCCGGGCACCCTGACGTCCTCCATGAGGAACGGCACCACCCCCACCCAGGCGGAGGAGTCGAACGTCTCGACCGTGAGCGAGGACGGCAGCACGCGCTGGACCAGCTCGGCCGGATAGCGCCAGTGCACGAAGGTCAGCCGCGACCAGCGCTGGAACATCACCGGCCGGGCGACACGAGGAGACACCGGGGCTCTCATGCCGCTGCGTCTACCCGGTGGCCGCCCCGATCATGTCAGACGAACGCCCCGAGCCCGGTCACCGCGCGGCCGACGATGAGGGTGTTGATCTCCCTGGTGCCCTCGTAGGAGTAGATCGCCTCGGCGTCGGCGACGAACCTGGCGATGTCGTAGTCGAGCAGGATGCCGTTGCCCGCGAGCAGCTCCCGCGCCCAGCCGACGACCTGCCGCATCTGCGTCGTGCAGTACGCCTTGGCGAGGGAGGAGTGCTCGTCACGGTAGATCCCGGCGTCCTGGAGCTGGGCCAGCCGGACGACCATGCCGAACGAGGCCGTCGCGTTGCCCAGCATCTTGACCAGCAGATCCTGCACCAGCTGGAACGCGGCGATCGGGCGGCCGAACTGCTCGCGTTCCTTGGCGTAGGCGAGGGCGATCTCGTACGCGGCCAGCATGATGCCCACCGCCTGCCAGGCGACCCCGCTGCGGGTGCTGCGCAGGATCTTGGCGGTGTCGCGGAAGGAGGCGGCGTTCTGGAGCCGGTTGGTCTCGGGCACCCGGCATTCGCGCAGCGTGAGGTCGGCGTTCTGGACCGTGCGCAGCGCCATCTTGTTCTCGATCCTGGTGGCGGTGAAGCCCGGGGTGCCCTTCTCGACGACGAAGCCCTTGACCTGGCCGTCGCCGGCGTCGCGGGCCCACACGATCACGAGGTCGGCGAAGGTGCCGTTGCCGATCCAGCGCTTGGACCCGTCGAGCACCCACGTGTCGCCGTCGCGCCGGGCCGTGGTCCGCAGGCCGCCGGCCACGTCGGAGCCGCCGGTCGGCTCGGTCAGCGCGAACGCGCCGATCTTCTCCATCCTGCTCATCTCGGGCAGCCAGCGCTGCCGCTGCTCGGCCGAGCCGCACATGGCGATGCTGCCCATGGCGAGGCCGGTGTGCACGCCGAAGAAGGTCGCCATGGAGGCGTCGGCGTGCGCCATCTCCAGGGCGAGGAAGCCGCTGAGCAGGCCGCTCGGCTTCGGCCCCGGGCACTCGGGGTGGGCGAGGCCGGCGATGCCGAGGTCGGCGTACCCCTTCACCAGCTCGACGGGGAACTCGGCGCGGATCCAGCACTCGTTCGCGACGGGGACGACCTTCTCCTTGAGGAACTGGCGTACCCGCAGGAGGATCCGGCGTTCGTCGTCGGAGAGCAGGTGCTCGAACGCGTAGAAGTCGCCGGTCAGCAGGTCTGACATGGCATCACGTCCTCGCGTTCCCGCCCCCCGTGCGGGGGGCGGGAGCTCAGGGTTCAGCGCTGCCGCTCGCCCTGCCGGCGGGGCCGGCGGCCCTCCTGCTCGGCGTCGCCGCCGTGACGGTTCTGGACCGCGTCCACGCCCTGCTCGACCTGCTGGTCGAACTTGTGGCCGGTACGCTCCTCGATCTCGTCCTCGACCCGGTCCAGCAGCTGGTCGGCCTGCTTCGGGTGCTTCTTGGCCAGGTCTTCCGCCTTTTCGGCCCAGTCCTGCGTGCTCATGGCTCTCTCCCCCATATGTGCGTTTGACCAGCGATAGCCCTACCCCCCGCCGTCAAGTCCACACGGAGAGTGAGGAAGGCCGGGAGTGTCGGCGGGGCCGCCTACCATGCGGGCATGACCACGCACGGATTCACGCTCACCGCGGAGGGCCCGTTCGACTTCGGCCAGTCGCTGCGCTTCGTCGAAGACTGGCCCGCCACCAGCGCGCTGCCCTCCGACGGGCGGGCGCTGCGCTTCGCCTACTGCGCCGAGTCCGACTGGCTGCCGATCGGCGTGAGCGTGACCGCGGCCCCGGGCGGCGTCGCCGTCACCACCACGCGCGCGCCGGGTCCGGCCATTCGCGGCGAGGTGGCGCGCGTCCTCTCCCTCGACGTCGACGGCGCCGGCTTCGCCAAGGCCGGCGAGGCCGATCCGGTGCTCGGCGACCTGCAGCGGGCCCGGCCCGGCCTGCGTCCGGTGTGCTTCTGGAGCCCGTGGGAGGCGGCGTGCTGGGCGGTGATCGTGCAGCGTTCCTCGATGCTCGTCGCCTCGCGGATCAAGCAGCGCATCGCCGACCGGTTCGGCGCGAAGGTCGTCGTCGACGGGCACGCCTACCAGGCGTTCCCGCCGCCGATCACGCTGGCCGACGCGGGCGGGCTCGGGCTGCCCGCGCAGAAGGAGGAGTGGCTGCGCGGGCTGGCGCGGGCGGCGCTCGACGGCGTGCTCACCACCGAACACCTGCGCGCGCTCGCCCCCGAGGAGGCCCTGGCCGAGCTGCGTGCGCTGCCGGGCGTGGGGCCGTTCTCCGCCGGGCTGATCCTGATCAGGGGCGCCGGGGCGCCCGACGCGTTCCCGGGCGACGAGCCGCGGCTGTTCGGGATCCTGCGCGAGGCGTACGCGCTGCCCGACGACGCGCCGCCGTCCGCCTACCGGAAGCTGGCCGAGTCGTGGCGGCCCTACCGCTCGTGGGCCTCCTTCCTGTTCCGCGCCTCCGGCTACGGCGTCGCGGGCGAATGAGTCCCGCGCGGCGTCTAACCGAGTACAGACGCGGCGAAGGCGGACATTCCGGCGGCCCAGGCGGCCTCGATGTCGGCGCCGGGCGGGAAACGGCCGTCGAGTTCGAGCATGACCAGGCCGTGGGCCAGCCCCCACACGGCCCGCGCCCCGGCTTCGTCGCCCACGATCCGGAGCAGCGGCAGCGCGGCCCGCTCCTCGACCCCGGCGGGCAGCAGGTCGCGCGGCAGGGGCCCGGCGCTCATCAGCCGGTACAGGTGAGGATGCGCCAGAGCGTAGGCACGATAGGCATACCCGAGCGCGCCCAGCGAACCGGACCCACGCGCGGCCCTGGGGTCGTCGTCGTGTTCGGCTCGCTCCAGGGCGTGGGCCAGTTCGTCGAGGGCGAGGGCGATCAGCCGGGCCTCCACGGCGGACTTGTCGGGGAAGTGCTTGTAGAGGGACGGGGCGCGGATGCCGAGCCGGTCGGCGAGGGCGCGCATGGTCAGGGCCTGCGTGCCGCCCTGTTCGACCAGTTCGCGGGCCGCCGCGACGATCTGCCCGGCCCGCGGCGACAGGTCAGGCACGTACGCCACCGAGCGCGCGCACGCTCCGAGGGCCGTGGCCGAGCGTGCGGGCGGTGGCGAGATACGTCATCCAGGCCAGACCGGCGGTGAACACCGGCACCCAGGCCAGCGTGGACACCGAGTACCCGACCAGTACGGCGAGCGGGATCCACGGCCGGTGCGCGAGATCGTGCAGCACCGCCGGCCCCCGGAAGCGGGTCGCGTACGGCCCCGCCGCGAACAACACGGCGCTGACCAGCGAAGGCCACCCGTACTTGGTCACCTCGAAGACGAGGAAGGCGAGGCAGAAGGCGGCGAGCAGACCCCAGCCCGTACGGCTGGTCACGCGGCGGACGGCGACAGCGGTCATGAGGTTCCTCCCGGGGAAGCTGGGCTAACGCTGTTAGCTTAAGCTAACGACGTTAGCCTGTCCAGATCCCCATAAAGTAGGAACATGATCGATCGGGAGGTGGCCGTTCTCATCGGCCTGCAGGCCTCCGGCAAGTCGACCTTCTACCGGCGCTGCCTGTCCGCCACGCACGCCCAGGTCAGCAAGGACGACTTCCCCAACGCCCGGCGAAGGCAGGACCGCCAGCTCCGCCTGATCCGCGAGGCGCTGGAGGAGGACCGGAACGTGGCCGTGGACAACACCAACGCCTCGCCCGAGGAATGGCAGCCGCTCATCGTGGCCGGCCGCGAGCACGGCGCGCGGGTCGTGGCCTACTGGTTCCCGCCCAATGTGAAGGGCTCGCTGCAGCGCAACGCCGAACGCGTCGGCCGGGCGCGGGTGCCGGAGGTGGGCGTCTTCGCGACGCTCAGGCGGATGCGCCGCCCCCGGGCCGCGGACGGGTTCGACGCGGTGTACGCGGTGGAGTTCGACGGCCGCGGCGGCTTCGTCGTCCAACGCCAGCACGGCTGAAGTCCCACCTCGGCGGGAGGCGCGGCCGGTTTTCTCAGGTTTCGTGTTCCTTTCTGGCCGCCACGGTCGCGTCGATCCCGTCGGCGAGGAAGCGGCCGATGACCTCCCGTTCCTCCGGGCTGAACGCGTCGATCGCGGCGGTGAGGCGCCGGACGAGCGGCGCGAAGAACGTGCCCGCCAGCTCGACCGCCTGCTCCCGGATGACGACCTCGACCTTGCGGCGGTCGCCCGTGCCGCGCCGCCGTTCGACGTGGCCGGCCTGCTCCAGCCGGTCGAGGAGGGCCGTCGTGGCGGGGGCGCTGAGGTTCAGCGCGGCTCCCAGCTCGCCGGGCGCGAGCGGGCGTCCGTCGTGGTGCGCGTCGAGGATCACCACCAGGGCGTTCAGGTCCGTACGGTGCAACCCGTGCGCCACGGCGAAGCCCTCGACGAGCCGGTCGCTCTCCACGTTGAGCCTGCGAACAAGGACCATCAGCTCGTACGGCGTCATCTCACCCCTTATATTTCTATGGTGGAAATATTCCATCACAGAAAGACCGGCGAGACCGTCAGGCCCGAGGCGGCGCTGATCGCCGGGGTGGTCGCCAGCGCCGTCCTGACCGGGCTGATCTGGCTGCTGGGACAGCGGCTGCACGGCGTCACGCTCCTGCCCGACCAGGGCGCCTCCTGGTACTACTGGAAACTCCCCGAGCCCACGGTGTGGACCAGGCTGTCGGCGTGGGCCGGTTACGCGGCTCACCAGGTCGCGTTCTGGTGGCTGATCCACTACGCCCAGACGCGGGTCCGCCGCTACTCCACCGGCCTGCACGCGGTCAACGTCGTCGCCCTGGCCGTCAACGCCGGGTTCGTCGCCCTGCACACCCTGCAGACGCACCTGTTCTACGACGGCCTGGCCCAGGACGTGTCGATCTACAGCTCGCAGGGCTCGGTCATCCTGCTGCTGGTGGTCGTACTGATCATGGAGAACCGGCGGCGCGGACTGTTCCTCGGCAGGCCCGCCCCCATCCGCCGCGAGATCGTCGACTTCGCCCGCCGCTACCACGGCTACCTGTTCAGCTGGGCCGCCGTCTACACCTTCTGGTACCACCCGGCCGAGTCGACGCCCGGCCACCTGATCGGCTTCTTCTACATGTTCCTGCTCCTGCTGCAGGGCAGCCTGTTCCTCACCAGGGCGCACACCAACCGCGTGTGGACGGTGACCCTCGAACTGGCCGTCGTCGTCCACGGCACCCTGGTGGCCGTGATGACCTCGGGGCCGGACGGCTTGTGGCCGATGTTCCTGTTCGGGTTCCTCGGCGTCTTCGTGATCACGCAGATGCACGGCCTGGGCCTCTCGCGCGCCGCCCGCTGGGCCCTGACCGCCTGCTACGCCGCCGCGCTCCTGATCGTGTACGCCCTCCGCGGCGACCTCGCCGGGACCAACGAGGCGATCAGGATCCCCGCCATCGAATACCTGCTGGCCGGCGTCCTGGCCCTGCTCGCCTGGGGCGTACGCCGCCTGTGGACGCTCAGAGGGGGATCGCGGGAGGAGACGGGGGAAACGGCGTGACCCGTGGCCAGCGAGCCCGGAGTCACGCCGTGGTGCCGGGCAGGCTCAGCCCTGGTTCCCCGGGACGTTCTTCCAGTCCTGCGGCTTGCTCCCGGCGGGCTTCTTGTCCGAGGTGGTGCGGCTCTGCGTACCGGTGTTGCGGCTCTTGTCCTTGTCCTTGTCGCCACTCTTCGTCTTGCGGCCCTTGTTCTGCGGCATGGTGATTCCTTCCCTTCGATACAGGGAGTCAGCGAGTCGCGTGGCTCCGTAACTGCGCGTGCCCGGGGGCCGGGCCGTCATACGGGCGAGCGGTCAAGGTTTCCTCAATAGCCCCACATATCCCTACATGTCCCGTGATCGTGTGGGATGTGGCGGGATCAGCGCCAGGCCCAGCGGATCCCGACCAGGCCAGGGTGCAGGGCGGAGGCGACCAGGTGGACGGCATGCTGGGAGTTCAGCGTCAGCTCGGACGCCGTCAGCTCCTCGCCGCCCGGCCCGCGCCGCGCGAAGCGGTGGATGCGAACCGGCAGCTCGACCGGGTCGAAGGCGACGCGGAGCACGTACTGGCCGGCGGGGAAGCGGAAGCCGCGTTCGTAGAAGCGGGACTCGACGCCGCTCAGGTCGTTGATCTCGTACCGCAGCACGTGGGTGTCGCCGACCCGCAGCGAACGGTCGAACAGCAGCTCGGCCACCACCGTCGCGGTCGGCCCGTCCCTGCTGACGCGGCCGACGCGGCAGTCCTCGACGGCCGCGACGCCGACCCGGTCCACGTCGCAGCCCACGTCGCCGCGATAGATCATGATGTACCGGTCGGCGCCCTCCTCGTGGGCCTGCACCACCTGCGTGGTCTCCCGGGTGGTGGTGCTGCGGTCGGGGCCGATGCGCAGGGACTCGTACATCATGGCGATGTGCAGGCGGCGGTCGTCGGCGACCGCGTCGAGCTCGTCGAGGATGGCGGCGAGCACCCGCGCGGGGCTGAACAGCGTCGAGTACGCCACCCCGGGCAGCCGGCCGCGCGGCTTCGGCGGGCCGAGCAGCTCGATCAGCGAGCGCGGCGGCAGGTCGAGGATCTCCTCCAGAGCCCGTACGGCACGCAGTGACTCCTCCCGCTCGGGCCGGCGCAGGCCCTGCTGCCAGTAGCTCAGCGAGCTCACCCCGACGTGCAGCCCGCGCTGCGCCAGCCGGTGGCGCAGCCGTTCCAGGGTCAGCCCGCGCGCTCCGACGGCGGCCCGCAGGGCAACGTGAAAGGGGCCCGCGCGCAGCGCGGCCTGGAGCTCATCCGCCACGTTGTGAATGTTCACAGATTTCCACAGATTCGTCAGCACTTCATGAACGTCATGAAATATGACCTTCCACAGTGATCTGTCAGGTGAATCCGCTCCCCTTGTCCGGCCGTCTCCGCAGGTCGAACATCCTCTGCAGCACCCCCCAGCAGAAGGAGCGCCTATGTTCCGCCTGGCCGTGGCCCTCGCCCTAGCGGCGGCCACCTGGATCGCGACCAGTGCCCCCGCCACCGCCGCGACCTGGTACAAGCTGAACTTCACCCAGCAGTCCCAGCAGTACTCCAACTGGTGCTGGGCCGCGACGGGCAACTCCGTCGCCGCCTACTACGGCTACTCCTACAGCCAGAACCAGTTCTGCAACCTGGCCTTCAACCGCGGGATCAACACCGGTTGCCCGAACAACCAGGCCACCCTCGGCAACGACCAGACCGCCTTCCGCCAGATCGGCATCAACCCCGGCGTGTACGTCTACGACTACCTCACCTACGCCGCCATCGTCAGGGAGATCGACGCCGAACGCCCGATCATGGCCCGCATCCAGTGGACCAGCGGCGGCGGCCACATGGAGGTCATCTACGGCTACGACAAGAGCGCGTCGTACGTGTACTGGAGCAACCCGTGGCCGTCCAGCACCCGCTACAACTGGTCCACCTACAACTACTACGTCTCGAACTCCTCGTTCTTCTGGACCCACTCGCTCGACTACATCGGCGCGTGAGGGAGGCCATCGACATGAAGCTCATCGCAGCGTTCGCGGCGGCCCTGACCGCGCTGTTCCTCTGGATCCCGAGCCCCGCGCTGGCGGACCCGGGAGCCCCCACCCAGGCCGACATCGACGCCGCCCGGTCCGCCGCGGCGGGCGCCGGAGACACGGTCGGCCGCTTCCTCGCGGGCAAGGGCCGCCAGACCAGCCTCGCTCCCGTGAGAGCGCAGGTCGACGGCCCGACGGTCGCCGTCAACGACCTCAACCCCGACTTCGTCTCCGGACGTTCGTCGCAGATCGCCCGCTTCGCCTTCCTCGCCACCCAGGCCACCGGCCCGGACGGCCAGACCGCCTCCGTCTGGACGACCCGCGGCCCCCGCGGCGCCTGGGTGGTCAGCAACATCGCCAGCGGCAACGAGGAGCAGACGTACGCGGGCCAGACCGGCACCGTGTTCCGCGAACCGCAGCTCAACGCCTGGTACGCCCTGCGTGACGGCAACGTCGTACCGCTGAACGCCGAGGCCGCCCAGTCGGTCGGCTCGGCCGGACTCCCGGTGGCCGACTACCAGCGGCTGGCACAGCAGCGCTACGCCGCCAAACTCCCCGGCAGCACGTACGCCAGGGACGGCTACGCGGGCGGCTACGGCGCCCCCGGCCCCACCGGCACCTCCCTGCCGTGGGTCGTGGGCGCCGTGGTCCTGGTGGGCGCGGCGATCACGATCCGCCTGCTGCGCGGCCGTACGACCTGACAAGATCGCAGCACGGCCCGCGCCATCCAGACGGAGGCGCGGGCCGTGCCGTTTCGAGCGGCCCTTCACACCGGCGTTTCCCGTTTCGCCCCTCCCTCTCAGGCGAGGAACGCCTCGGTGGTGGCGACGAAGCGAGGGGCGTCGTCCATCCAGGGGAAGTGACCGGCGCCCGGCTGGACGACGAGGCGGGCGTCCGGGAACAGGGCGGCGATCTCGGCCGCGGCGCTCGGGGGCGTGTTCAGGTCGACCTCCCCGGCCAGCACCAGCACCGGCGCGGTGAACGCGGCGAGCGCGGCACGGGTGGCCTCGGGGTCGTAGGCGCCCTCGGCGCCGAAGACGGCAGCGGCCTCGGCGTTACGGAGGACGTCCCCGGCGGCCTGGTGGGCCTGCGCGGCCGCGTCCCATCGGCCGTGGAAGAAGGGGTCGATGGACTGACCCTCCTCGGGTGCGCCGCCCGCCATGATCGCCGTCAGCGCGGCGAAGCTCGCCTCGAACCAGGGCTCGTCCGCGCGCGACCGCGCGACCTCCAGCCGGGCCTCCTTGGTGACGGCGACCCCCACGGCGAAGGCGCTCGGCGTGATCAGAGCGAGCTTGGCTACGCGGGAGGGGTGGCGGGCGGCGTACAGCTCGGCGAGGTTCGTACCGGCGGAATGGCCGAGCAGGTCGAACCGGTCGAGGCCGAGGTGCTCCCGCAGGGCCTCGACGTCGTCTACGAGCCGGTCGCAGCGATAGGAGGCGGTGTCGTGGGGGACCGCGGATTCGCCCGTACCGCGAAGGTCGAGCATGATCAGCCGCCGGTGGGCGGACAGGCCGCCGAGGTCGCCCAGGTAGGCCGAGGCTTGCATGGGACCGCCCGGCAGGCAGACCACGGGGTCACCTTCCCCGGACACGTGGTAGGCGAGAACGGTTCCGTCGTACGCGGAGAAGGTGGGCACGAGCGAAAATCCTCCCAGCGCCCCCACCACAGGATCAACCGAGTTTCCACCGCCCCGAACCCGCCGTTCCCGCTGGCCCCACCCCCTCAACGGCCCATGCCGACGACAGGGCGAAGGCGCGTACGTAGGGCGGGCGCGCGGCTCCGAACACCGACGGCGAAGGGCGCGTACGGCGGACGTCTGGGCTTGAGCACAGATGTCGAGGAGCGCCAGCCAGTACGGCGGACTCCGTCATCCAGGCGTCGACCAGCGGCACAACGTACGGGCTGTGCCGGCGCAAGGTGGCGGCCTCGTGGCGGAACCGTTCCATCGCCTCCGCGTCGTGGGGCTCCCGCTGGATCACCTTGATCGCCAGCAGGCCCCAGCGGCGGCGCCTGGCGAGATACCCCACGCCCGTTCCACCCGCACGGATCCGTACGAGTAGCCAATGGCCGCCGAACGCGAACGGGTGTTCTCCCGCAACGCCTACACGCCCATCGCAGCCGACCGCGACAGACCCGGGCCGGGTAACGGGAAGCCCAGGCCAGACCGTGCTGCCGGCCCCAGGCCAGGCCGTAATGCCCGAACCGCGAGTCCTGGCCGTGCTGCGGGCTTCCAGATCAGGCCGTGCCTTCGGGCCTCTCAGGTCAGGCCGTGCTGTCGGGTGCGGTGTCTTCGGGGGCCGGGAGGAGGCCGCGCTCGGCGAAGACCTTCTTGGCGACGAACGTGGCGTTGAGCGCACGCGG
>JABFVJ010000256.1 GCA_013362835.1 Nonomuraea sp.
GGGCCTGTCGTCGAACATCAAGGTGATCGACAACGTCTTCAGCCGCAAGGTGTGGCCCAAGGGCGGTTACGCGGGCCCGGTGTCGTACTGGGACTCCGACGGGCCGGGCAACGTCTGGCGGGGCAACACCTGGGAGAGCGGCGGCGCGGGCGTCCTGGGCTCGGACTAGCTGCGGATCGCGATGACCGACTTCACCAGCCCGGCCAGCCGCTCGAAGCGGATGTGGGACTTGGGGAAGTAGTGCCGCATCTCGGTCACGCTCAGCAGCTCGACCTCCATCGCGATCATGCGGGCCGCGTCCCGGTCGGAGGTCGGGGTGTGGACGAGCGGCCAGCGGCGCAGGATCGTCGTACGGGCGGCGAGCGGCAGGAACTGGAACCCGGGGAAGAGGAAGTGCGGTTCGACCGGGAAGTACCGGTAGGGCGTCTGCACCCAGTGCCGCTCGGCCATCTCGTGCACGGTGTCGGCGAAGCGCTGCCGGCGCTGGTGGCCGCCGACGTGCTCGATCACGGCGTTGGAGAACACCAGGTCGTAGCGGGTGCCGCGGATCGCGGGCGGCAGGTCGCAGGCGTCGGCGATGTCGGCCCGCAGCCACGGCGGCAGGTCGGCGGGCGGCTGTTCGAGGTTGACGATGTGCACGTGCGCCGGGCGGACCGGCGCGCGCATCCAGGCCCCGGCCGTGCCGCCGAGGTCGAGGACGTTCATCTGGTCGAGGTCGGGGAAGCGGTGGGCGAACCACTGCCACCTTCGCGCCCGCGCCTTGGCGCCCAGCGAGTCGGGGGCGTCCACGAAACGACTGCGCAGGGCATTGAGACGGCTCATAAAGGCACCCCTCCGGCCGGGACAAGTCCCCTAATGCTCCCAGAATTCTGCTCGCGCGGCTAAGAGCGCGATTCTTCGTGACATTCTTGGGACGCATACCAATTGACCGTTCGGCGCAACCCTTCGTCCAATTCCGTGACAGGACGCCAGCCGAGCCGGTCCGCCGCCGGCGCGATGTCGCCGACCTGCGTCACGTCGTGCGGACGATCGGGGGCCGTGCCGAATTCGGGTTTACCGGTCGTGCCGGTGATGCGGTAGAGGCGCTCGACGATCTCGTGGGCGGGCGTCGGCACGCCGGTGCCGATGTCGAGCGTGTGACCGACCGCCTTGTCGGACTCGCCCGCCAGGACGAACGCGTCGACGACGTCGTCGACGTAGATCCAGTCGGCGAGCTTGGTGCCCCTGGTGAGCCGGGGACGCCGGCCGCCCAGGAGACAGAGGGTCACGTACGGCACGAGCTTGGTGGTGTCGGGCTGGGCGGGCCCGTAGACCATGCCGGGACGCAGGACGGTGACGGGAAGGTCCCAGAGCCGGTGGTAGAGCTGCGCGTAGCCCGTGGCGGCCCACTTGGACATCGCGTACGCCGACGACGGCGGCTCATGGGCGTTGCCCGGACGCGGCTCCTCGATCGAGCCGGTGAACACGGTCCTGACGTCGTACTCGCGGGCGGCGGCCAGGACGTTGACCGCGCCGACGACGTTGCTCTCCAGCGTGGCCCGTACGACCTCCTCGCCCCGCGACCCGGTGACCTCGCTCGCGAGGTGGAACAGCAGGCTCGGGCGTACGGACCGGAACAGCCGCGAGGTGACACCGGCGTCACAGAGCTGCGCCTGGTGCCAGATCTCGCCGTGGCGGGCCTGCTGCGGACGGCGGCTGACCGCGTGCACCTGGGCGCCCAGCGCCCGTAAGCGGGCGACCAGGTGTGAGCCGATGAAACCGGCCGCCCCCGTCACCATCACCACGGCCTCAGGCCAGTGCGACATCGTGGATTGACCTCCGTGGAGAAGATGGAGCCGTTTGGGGCGACGGCTCCATCTAATACACGAACTAGCCGATGCGCCAGGTGTCTCCACCCATGAGCAGATCGCTCAGGTCGCCGGGGCCCTTCTGCGCCACGGCCTCCTCCAGCTGCTCGGCCATGAGCACGTCGTAGGCCGGGCGGTCGACCTGGCGGAAGATGCCGATCGGCACGTGCTCGAAGGCCGGCTCGTCGAGCCTGCTGAGCGCGAAGGCCACCGACGGGTCGGGGTTGTGCGCGTCGTGCACGAGGATCTGGTCCTCGCTCACGCCCGCGCGCTCCACGACCTGGATGCCGCCGTTGGCGGCGCGTACGACGGCCTTGGAGTTGCTCACGATCGGCTGCCCGTGCTCCAGGCGCAGCGTGATGTCGTCGCGGACCTCGGGGTCCTTGAGCTGCTCGAAGGCGTTGTCGTTGAAGATGTTGCAGTTCTGGTAGATCTCGACCAGCGATGTGCCCCGGTGTGCCGTCGCCTCGCGCAGCACCGACTGCAGGTGCTTGCGGTCGGAGTCGATCGTGCGCGCCACGAACGACGCCTCGGCGCCGATGGCCAGCGAGATCGGGTTGAACGGCTTGTCCAGCGAGCCCATCGGCGTCGACTTGGTGATCTTGCCGACCTCGGAGGTGGGCGAGTACTGGCCCTTGGTCAGACCGTAGATCCTGTTGTTGAACAGCAGGATGTTGAGGTTGACGTTGCGGCGCAGCGCGTGGATCAGGTGGTTGCCGCCGATCGACAGCGCGTCGCCGTCACCCGTGATCACCCACACCGACAGGTCGGGCCTGGAGGCGGCCAGGCCGGTCGCGATCGCGGGCGCGCGGCCGTGGATCGAGTGGAAGCCGTAGGTGTTGAGGTAGTACGGGAACCGCGAGGAGCAGCCGATGCCGGAGACGAACACGATGTTCTCGCGCCGCAGCCCCAGCTCGGGCAGGAAGCTCTGCACCGCGGCCAGGATCGCGTAGTCGCCGCAACCCGGGCACCAGCGCACCTCCTGGTCGGACTTGAAGTCCTTCAGCCCCTGCTTGACGTCGGTCTTGGGAACCAGGCTCAGGCCCTTCCCGTTGACGAGCTCAGTCACTGTCGATCACGTCCTGAATGACTCCGGCCAGCTCCTCGGCCTTGAACGGGAGCCCGCGCACGCGGTTGTAGCTGATCACGTCGACGAGGTAGCGGGCCCGCAGCAGCAGCGCGAGCTGGCCGAGGTTGATCTCGGGCAGCAGCACCTTGTCGTACCTCTTGAGCACCTCGCCGGTGTTGGCCGGCAGCGGGTTGAGGTGACGCAGGTGGGCCTGGGCGACCTTGCCCCCCGCCCGCCTGATGCGGCGTACGGCGGCCGCGATCGGCCCGTACGTCGAGCCCCAGCCGATCACCAGGACCTTGGCGTCGCCGTCGGCGTCGTCCACCTCAAGGTCGGGGACGTCGATGCCGGCGATCTTGGCGGCCCGGGTGCGGACCATCAGGTCGTGGTTGTCGGGGTCGTAGGAGATGTTGCCGGTGCCGTCGGCCTTCTCGATGCCGCCGATGCGGTGTTCGAGGCCGGGGGTGCCGGGGATGGCCCAGGGGCGGGCCAGCGTCTCGGTGTCACGCTTGAAGGGCAGGAACTGGCCGTCCTCGCCGTTGGGCTCAGTCGTGTAATTCTGCGAAATGTCGGGCAAGTCGGAAACTTCGGGCAGGCGCCACGGCTCCGAGCCGTTGGCCAGGTAACCGTCCGAGAGCAACATGACCGGGGTGCGGTACTTGACCGCGATCCGCGCCGCCTCGATGGCCGCGTCGAAGCAGTCGCTCGGCGACATCGGCGCCACGATCGGCAGCGGCGACTCGCCGTTGCGGCCGAACATGGCCATCAGCAGGTCGGTCTGCTCGGTCTTGGTCGGCATGCCCGTGCTGGGACCGGCGCGCTGCACGTCGACGACGATCAGCGGCAGCTCGGTGGTGACCGCGAGACCGACCGTCTCGGCCTTCAACGCCACACCGGGGCCGGAGGTGGTGGTCACGCCCAGCGCCCCGCCGAACGCGGCCCCCAGCGCCGCGCCGACGCCCGCGATCTCGTCCTCCGCCTGGAAGGTGCGGATGCCGAACCGCTTGTGCTTGGACAGCTCGTGCAGGATGTCGCTGGCCGGGGTGATCGGGTAGGACCCCAGGAACAGCGGCAGCTTCGACAGCACGCTCGCCGCGATCAACCCGTACGCCAGGGCCTGGTTCCCGGAGATGTTGCGATAGACGCCGGGGGTCAGCCTGGCCGGCTTGACCTCGTAGGAGACCGAGAACGACTCCGTGGTCTCGCCGTAGTTCCAGCCCGCCTGGAAGGCCGCGATGTTGGCCTTGGCGATGTCGGGCTTCTTGGCGAACTTCTGCTGGAGGAACGTGATCGTCTGCTCGGTCGGCCGGTGGTAGAGCCACGACAGCAGGCCGAGGGCGAACATGTTCTTGGCGCGCTCGGCGTCCTTCTTGGAGATCTCGAAGCCTTCGAGCGCCTTGACCGTGAGCGAGGTCAGCGGCACCGCGTGCACGCGCCACTCGCTCAGCGACTCGTCCTCCAGGGGGCTGGCGGCGTAGCCGACCTTCTGCAGGTTGCGCTTGGTGAACTCGTCGATGTTGGCGATGATGTCGGCGCCGCGCGGGAGATCGCCGAGGTTGGCCTTGAGCGCGGCCGGGTTCATGGCCACGAGCACGTTGGGCGCGTCGCCGGGCGTGAGGATGTCGTGGTCGGCGAAGTGGAGCTGGAAGCTCGACACGCCGGGCAGGGTGCCCGCGGGCGCGCGGATCTCGGCGGGGAAGTTGGGCAGGGTCGACAGGTCGTTGCCGAACTCCGCCGTCCCCGCCGTGAAGCGGTCGCCGGTGAGCTGCATCCCGTCGCCGGAGTCACCGGCGAACCTGATGATCACCCGGTCGAGTTGCTGGACCTGCTTCGTCACAGCTCAGTCCTCCTCGACGCGCCAAGGCGCGGTTGCGTTGGGCGCGTTCTCTGTTTCCATGCTAGATCCTCGGAAGCTCACGCGTTTGCCAGCCCGCGAAAGCGGGTAACGCGGTCGGAAGTCAGGGTGAGATGGGAGAACGACGACACAGTCCCGATGCGAGCCTGCAGAGGTCTACATGCAGACGTGCGAAGAGGACGGTTCGGGTCACGAGCGCCAACTATACGTCCCCCCATCACGTGTGCTACGTCAGGGGCTGCTTACGAGACTGCAAGCTCCCTGACTCGTACAAACGTCCGGCACGCATCCCAGCCGAGCCGTACAGCTCTGGAACGGTCACGAAGGTGTAACCCTTCCCGCGCAATTCTTTCAGGATGTCCGGAACCGCATCAACCGAGCCGCGGTTGATGTCGTGGAGCAGAATAATCGCGCCTGGATGGGCTTTCTCGACGGCCCTTTTCGCTATCTCCGACGCCTTCGCGCCGGGCTGGTCCCTCGTGTTCACATCCCACCCGACCAGCGCCAATCCCATCTCGCGCGCGACGTCGCGCACGTCCTCGTCGACCGCGCCGTACGGCGGTCGCGCGAGCGTGGGTTCCTGCCCGATCGCCGCCCTGACGATATCTTTCGTACGTTCAAAAGAGTCGGCGATCCGGCTCGTCGGTTGTTTCGACAGGTCCCGATGCGACCAAGAATGGTTACCGATCAGATGGCCTTCGGCGCTCATTCGGCGCAGCAGGCCCGGCTGCGCGGCGGCGCTCGTCCCGACGGTGAAGAACGTGGCCCGCGCCTTCGCGTCGGCGAGCAGGTCGAGCAGGCGCCCGGTGTAGGGCCCCGGGCCGTCGTCGAACGTCAGCGCCACGCACTTGGTCCGCTTG
>JABFVJ010000099.1 GCA_013362835.1 Nonomuraea sp.
GCGCTCGCCGGGCGACGGCCGCCCACTGCCACCGAGGCCTGGCGACGGGCCGCGCTCCGGCGGCGCGCCCGCCCATCCGATCCCGTCCGGCGTGCCCAACGCGCCGACCCACAAGCTGCCCGCGTACGGCGAGACGCCGCCTCCTCCTCCCCCCGCGCCGCCCAAGCCGGGCGGGCGGGTCTACGGGCGGGAACGTTCCGGGAGCAGCCCGGTCAAACCGCTCAGATCTAACGACGAGGGCACGCCGAAGGAGCCCAGAGGTCCGCGAGGGCCACGGGTCCGGGGCAAGGCCGTACTGAAGATCGTCGCGGGGCTGGTGGTGCTGCTCCTGGTGGCGGCCGTGGGCCTGTTCTTCTGGGTCGACTCGCGGCTGGCGGGCATCGACGGCGTCCTCGACGACTACCCGGGCCGGCCCGCCGACACTCCGGGCACCAACTGGCTCCTGGTCGGCTCCGACAGCCGTAAGGGACTGTCGGCGGCCGAGCGCAGGAAGCTCGCGACCGGGCGCGCGGTCGGGCAGCGCACCGACTCGATGATGCTGCTGCACGTCTCCGACAACGGCGACAAGCCCACGCTGGTCAGCCTGCCGCGCGACTCGGCCGTGACCATCCCCGGCAAGGGGCGCGACAAGCTCAACGCGGCCTACGCGTCCGGCGGGCCGAAACTGCTGGTCCGCACGGTCGAGACGGTCACCGGCATCCACGTCGACAACTACATGGAGATCGGCTTCGCCGGGTTCGTGGACATCGTGGACGCGGTCGGCGGCGTCGAGATCAACGTACGCGCCGACGTCGACGACCCCAAGGCCGGGCTCAAGCTGAAGAAGGGCAAGCAGGTGCTCAACGGCTCCCAGGCCCTCGGCTACGTACGCACCCGCAAGGGCGGCGCGCTGCCCGACTTCGAACGCACCAAGCGGCAGCGGCAGTTCCTCGGCGCGGTGGTCAAGAAGGCCGCCAGTCCCGGGGTGCTGATCAACCCGTTCACGTCGATCCCGCTGGCGATGAGCGCGACGGACGCGGTGGAGGTCGACTCCGGCACGGGCGCGTTCGACATGTTGTCGCTCGGGCTGGCGATGGGCGACAGCCCGATCACGACCGTGGTGCCCTTCGGCGGTACCGAGACCGTGGCCGGTGGGGGCGCGGCGATCAAGTGGGACCGGGTCAAGGCGCTGGCCCTGTTCGACGCGTTGAAGAGCGACAAGCCCGTCCCGAAGGAGATCGTGGACGCCGGCTCCGGCTGATCCCCCGGGCACGCGCTCAAGGGACGCCTCGGCGCGTGCTCCTCAGGACGAAGCGGCGGCGACCGCGGCGGCGGTGGCGCCGGCGGCGATGGCCGCGTTGATCGAGGCGATCGTCTTGGCGACCGCCTCGCCCGCCCACTCGCCCTTGGCGATCTCCTTGACGCGCTGCCTGTCGGCGTCGGGGAAGGTCTTGCGGTCGAGCTTGGCCGCGTGCGTGATCGCGATCAGCACGGCCGTGCGCATGTCGGGCTCGGCGCCCGCGAGCGCGGCCGACACCCGCTCCCGTACGTCGGCCTCCACCCGGGGATCGGCCTCCGGCCAGCGCGTGGTCGGGAAGATCCCGAGGACCTTGCCGCGCTCCTCGGCCAGCACGCCCGATTCGGCGAGCCGGGTGAGCAGCCGCCTGCGCAGCTTGCCCGACTGCAGCCGCTGCACCCACCAGGCGGGTTTCCTGGCCTTGCCGTCCTCGGCGATGCGGGCGAGGGTGGCGTCGAGCTCGTCGTCGCCCAGGGGGGTGGGGTCCTTGAGCGTCACCTTGTCGCCTGTCAGCTCCACCCGTCCGGCGACGGCCAGTTCGGCGAGGATCGCGCCGCCGAGCGCGGGGTCGAGCTGCATGGCGCCGATGAGCTGCTTGCCCTCCGCCTCGCTGTAGGCGAGCAGGAGGAGTTCTTCGGCGATCGTCACGGTCATGTTTCGACACTAACCTCCCCATCATGTCTGTCTCGGAAAAACTTCACGCGATCGGACGG
This sequence comes from Nonomuraea sp., assembly GCA_013362835.1. The sequence goes on from JABFVJ010000099.1 coordinate 1,990, forward strand.
CCGCTGCTCCAGGCGCAGCTCGACCACCCCACGGTGGCCGGGATCGGGCGCGGCGACCTGCCGGAGCCGGTCTTCAGGTCCTGGCTGGAGCAGGACTACCTGTTCCTCCTCGACTACGTACGGGTGTTCTCCAGGCTGGCCTGGCAGGCGCCGGCCGGGCATCTGGGGGACCTGGTGGATCTGGCGCACACGACGTACCACGAGGAGTTGAGCCTGCACAGGACGCTGTCGGCGGAGTTCGGGGCCGATCTGGGCGGGGCGGTGAAGGGGCCGGCCTGTGCGGCGTACACGGCGTTCCTGCTGGAGTCGGCGGGGTCGTACGGGGAGGGGTTGGCTGCGCTTTATCCGTGTATGTGGGGATATTCGAGTCTTGGGAGGGTCTTGGCGGAGAATCCGCCTGCTGAGCCGCGGTACCGGGCTTGGGTGGACACGTACGCGGATCCGGGGTTCGCGGCGCTCACCGTACGGATCGGGCAGATGATCGACGAGGCCGAGCCAGACCCCGCGCGGGCCGAGGCACTGTTCGCCCAGGGCATGGCGCACGAACTCGCCTTCTGGGACGTGCCGTAACCCGCATACCCTGGTGGCATGCCGGAACTTCCCGAAGTGGAGTCGCTCACCCACTTCCTTCGCGAGCGGGCGGTCGGCCGATCGGTCGCGGGCGTTGACGTCGTCGCCTTCTCGGCGCTCAAGACGTTCGACCCGCCGGTCACCGCGCTCGGCGGGCTCACCGTCACGGGCGTGTCGAGGCACGGCAAGTTCCTCGACCTCGACTGCGACGGCCTGCATCTGATCATCCACCTGGCCCGGGCCGGCTGGCTGCGCTGGCGCGACGACCTCACCGGCGCCAGACCGCTACGTCCGGGCAAGGGCCCCATGGCCGTACGCGTCCGCTTCGCCCCCGACGACGACGGCCTCGCGCCCGGGTTCGAGCTGACCGAGGCCGGCACCCAGAAACGCCTGGCCGTCTACGTCACCGACAAGCCGGACGACGTGCCGGGCATCGCCGCGCTCGGGCCCGACCCGCTCGGCGAGTCCTTCACCGTCGCCGCGCTCAAGCGCATCGTGGGCGGCAACCGCACCCAGATCAAGGGCCTGCTGCGCGACCAGAAGGTGATCGCCGGCATCGGCAACGCCTACTCCGACGAGGTGCTGCACGCGGCCAGGATGTCGCCGTTCAAGATCGCCGCGACGTTGACCGACGCGCAGGTCGCCGACCTGCACGAGGCCATCGTGACCACGCTGCGCGACGCCGTGGAGCGGGCGCACGGCATCGCGGCCAAGGACCTCAAGGCGGAGAAGAAGTCGGGGCTGCGCGTGCACAACCGGGCGGGGCAGCCGTGCGACGTGTGCGGCGACACGATCCGCGAGGTGTCGTTCGCCGACTCCTCGCTGCAGTATTGCCCCACCTGCCAGACCGGCGGGAAGCCGCTCGCCGACCGGCGCATGTCGCGCCTTCTCAAGTGACGCCCGGGGCGCGAGATGATGGAGTCATGACCGTTCCTGAGATCGAGGCCGGCGCCGTCCCGGCCGACGCCTACCTGCTCGACGTCCGCGAGCAGGACGAATGGCTCGCGGGCCACGCCCCCGACGCCGTCCACATCCCCATGACGCAGATCCAGGGCCGCGTCGAGGAGGTGCCCGCCGACCGCACCGTCTACGTGGTGTGCCGGGTCGGCGGCAGGTCCCTCCAGGTCGCCGCGTGGCTCAACCAGCTCGGGCGCGACGCCGTCAACGTGGGCGGCGGCATGCAGTCGTGGGAGTCCGCGCAGCGCCCGATGGTCAGCGAGACCGGGCAGCCGCCGTTCGTGGCGTGAAAGACCCCACTGTGGCGGTTCTGTCGCCATTGGGGCATGATGAGGGCGCCAACTGCAGATCGTCGCGGGAGCTTGGGGCAACCAGGCTGAGAGGGCAGATACCGCTGCTGCCGACCGCCTGAACCTGTCCGGGTAATGCCGGCGTAGGGAGTGTGCGATGACGCATGTCGTCGACGAAGTTCCGCTGACCCTCGACGGGGCTCCCCCCAAGACCCTGGGCGTGCTCGACCAGGGTGCGCTCTGGGCCAATCTCGGGGTCAGCCTCCTCGGCTTCTCCGGGGCGCTGATCCTGCTCAACCCCCTCGGCGACGCCCCGCTCAGCCTCGTCGCCGCGCTCACCGCCGCCGTGGTCGGCAGCCTCATCGGCACCGCCATGGTGGGCCTGTCGGCCATCCCCGGCACGCAGACCGGGCGGCCCGCGATGGTGCTGCTGCGCGGGCTGTTCGGGGCGAAGATGTCGTACGTGCCCTCTGTGCTGAACATCGTGCAGATGCTCGGCTGGGGGGCCTTCGAGCTCTGGGTGATCGCCAAGGCCGCGACCGCGATCTTCGGTGACGTCCCGTACCAGGTGTGGGTGGTGGTCGCCGGGGTGGTGACCACCGCGCTCGCCGTCTGGCCGCTCGGGTCGATCAGGCTGCTGCGCCGGTACGTCACCGCCGGCGTGATCGTGTCGCTGATCTGGTTCACGGTGTCGTTCCTCGGCGAGGCCCCGCAGTACGCGGGCGGCTCGTGGACGGCCTTCGCCCCGGCCGTCGACTACGTGATCGCGCTGTCGGTGTCATGGGTGCCGATGGCCGCCGACTTCGCCAGGCACTCGCGGTCCAGCAAGGCCGCCTTCACCGGCGTGGTCGGCGGCTACACGATCGCCCAGGTGGCCTGCCTCGGCCTCGGCGTGTACGCGGTGGCCATCGCGGGCGCGCAGGCCGTGACGGCCGACGGCATGGCCGTGTTCCAGCCGTTCGTCGCGGCGCCGCTGGGCGCGCTGTTCTTCGGCATCCTGGTGCTGCGCGAGACCGACCAGTCGTTCGCGAACGTCTACTCGACCACGGTCTCCCTGCAGAACCTGATGCCGAACGTGGACCGGCGGATCATCTCGACCGCGATCGGCGTGCTCACCACCGCGATCGCCCTGGTCGTGGACGTCACGTCCTACGGCGCGTTCCTCGGCGTGATCGGCGCGGTGTTCGTGCCGATGTTCGCGGTGCTCGCCGTGGAGTACTTCGTGCTCGGCGGCGCCTCCCGCTGGAACACCGACGAGGACGCGCCCTCGCGCTGGCTGATGCTGGTGCCGTGGGCGCTCGGCTTCGCCGCCTACTGGTTCACCACGTCGACGCCCACGGTCCCCGGCTGGGACGCGTTCTGGGCGGGCGCGCGCGACGCGGTCGGCTTCACCCGCGAGCCGTGGATGAACGGCGCGCTCGGCGGCGCGCTGGTCGCCGCGCTGGTGACGCTGCTCATCGGGTGGCTCACCGGCTCCTTCCGCCGGTCAGCGGGCCGTTGAGGCGCGTCGTTCGACGTTGAGCAGGTGCTGCTTGGCGGCCACGCCTCCCGCGTAGTCGCCGAGCTCGCCGTCCTCGCGGACCACCCGGTGGCAGGGCACGATCACGCAGACGGGATTGGCGCCGACCGCGTTGCCGATCGCGCGCAGCGCGCGCGGCCTGCCGATGCTCGCCCCGATCTCCTCGTACGTCGTGGTCGTGCCGTAGGGGACGGCCATGGTCTTCTGCAGCACGGTACGGGCGAACGACGTGGCCAGCGCGAAGTCGACCGGCGTGGCGAACGTGCGCAGGCGGCCGGAGAAGTAGGC
>JABFVJ010000171.1 GCA_013362835.1 Nonomuraea sp.
GGCGAGCGTCCCTTCGCCGCCCTGGTCGACCCCGACCTGCCCGTGTTCCTGCCGCCGGGCGACATGCCGGCGCGGATCGCGGCCGAGTGCCGCCGCACCGGGCAGCGCCCGCCGGCGACGCCCGCCGCCTACGTCCGGTGCGTGCTGGAGAGCCTGGCGCTCGGGCACCGGCAGGCCGTACGGCAGGCGATGGAGCTGTCGGGGCGCGAGGTGGAGGTCGTCCACCTGGTGGGCGGCGGATCGCGGAACGAGCTGCTGTGCCGGTTCACGGCCGACGCCTGCGGGCTGCCGGTGGTGGCCGGCCCCGCCGAGGCGACCGCGCTCGGCAACGTGCTGACGCAGGCGCGGGCGGCCGGGCTGGTCGGGGACCTCGCGGAGCTGCGCGCGCTGGTCGCCTCGACGCAGGAGCTGCGCCGCTACGAGCCGTCCGGCGACACCCACGCCTGGGACGAGGCCGCCGCGCGCCTCTCCTGACCCTTAGGGGGCCTTTGACCTGGGACTTCGTTTTCGCTCCGCTGGACAGGGGCAGGAGTCGGACCGGGGGCACGGGCGCCGGGGGGAACGATGCCGAGCAAGGAGCAGGTGCTGCGGCTGCTGTCGCAGGGGGTGGACTACGCCGAGATCGCCCGGTTGCTCGACGTGCCCCCGGGGCGCGCGTACCTGATCGCGACGGGCGTGCCGGCCGACGGGAGCGACGCCGTCGCGCGGCGGAGAGGGCGCCCCGGGCTGCTGCCGTCGCGGTCTCAGCACCTGGTCAACCCGCGCGAGGTCGGCCCGGTCGCGCGCGGCGACGTGCACGCCTGGATGCGCGAGCGGGCCTGGGGCGACCGGCCCATGCGGCAGGCGTCGGGGGGTTGAGCGGCGTGGGGTTCTCGTGGCCGCTGCTGCGGCAGCTCACCGGCAAGGACAGGCTCGGGCGGGCGGCGGCGGTGAAGTCGCCGAAGACGGCCGCGCTCGTCGCCCGTACGGCCGAGGCCGACCGCGTGGTCAAGTCGGTGTGCCCGTACTGCGCGGTGGGGTGCGCCCAGAACGTGTACGTCAAGGACGAGAAGGTCGTGCACATCGAGGGCGACCCCGACTCGCCGATCAGCCGGGGCAGGCTGTGCCCGAAGGGCGCCTCCAGCCTCCAGCTCACCACCGGCTCGGGCAGGCAGGACAAGGTGCTGTACCGGCCGCCGCACGCCGCCGGCTGGCAGGAGCTCGACCTGGCCACGGCCATGGACATGGTGGCCGACCGGATCATCGCCACCCGGCGCGCGACGTGGGAGCAGGACAACGACGGCAGGCGCGTGACCCGGACGATGGGCATCGCCAGCCTGGGCGGCGCGACGCTGGACAACGAGGAGAACTACCTCATCAAGAAGCTGCTGACCGCGCTCGGCGTGGTGCAGATCGAGAACCAGGCGCGGGTGTGCCACAGCTCGACGGTGGTGGGGCTCGGCACGTCGTTCGGGCGCGGCGGGGCCACGACGTTCCTGCAGGATCTCCAGCATGCGGACTGCGTGCTGATCCAGGGGTCCAACTTCGCCGAGGCGCATCCGGTCGGGTTCCAGTGGGTGATGGAGGCCAAGGCACGCGGCGCGGTGGTCATCCACGTGGATCCGCGGTTCACCCGGACGAGCGCGCTGGCCGACCTGCACGTGCCGATCAGGGCCGGCTCCGACGTGGCCTTCCTCGGCGGGATCGTCAACCACGTGCTGGAGAACGAGCTGTTCTTCCGCGAGTACGTCGTCAACTACACCAACGCCGCGACGATCCTCACCGAGGACTACCGCGACGCCGAGGACCTCGACGGCCTGTTCTCCGGCTTCGACGAGGACCGCCGCGTCTACGACGACGACACCTGGCAGTACGAGGGCATGCACACGGTCGCCGCCTCAGGCGAGCGCGACGAGGACTTCGACCGGCGTACCGGCCGGATGGCGCCGGGGCGCGGCGAGGTGCAGGGCGGCACCGGCGTGCCGCTGTGCGGCTCGCCGCACCGGGACGAGACGCTGCGCCACCCGCGCTGCGTGCTGCAGGTGCTGCGCCGCCACTTCGCCCGCTACACGCCGGACATGGTGCAGCGGGTGTGCGGGGTGCCGCCGGAGCTGTTCGCGCGGGTGTGCCGGCACCTGACCGACAACTCCGGCCCCGACAGGACCGCCGAGTTCGTCTACGCGGTCGGCTGGACGCAGCACAGCGACGGCGCGCAGTTCATCCGCACGGCGAGCATCCTGCAGCTGCTGCTCGGCAACATCGGCCGGCCTGGCGGCGGCATCCAGGCGCTGCGCGGCCACGCCAGCATCCAGGGCTCCAGCGACATCCCGACGCTGTTCAACCTGCTGCCCGGCTACATCCCGATGCCGCACGCGCACGAGCACGAGCACCTGCGCGACTTCCTGCGGGCCGACTCGCCGTGCGTGGGGTTCTGGGCGAACATGCCCTCCTACCTGGTGAGCCTGCTCAAGGCGTGGTGGGGGCCCGCCGCGACGCGCGAGAACGACTTCCGCTTCGACTACCTGCCGCGCCTGACCGGCTCGCACAGCACGTACGACACCGTGCTGGCGCAGCTGGAGGGCACCTGCAAGGGCTACTTCCTGCTCGGCGAGAACCCCGCGGTGGGCTCGGCCAACGCCCGCATGCAGCGCCTGGGCATGGCCAACCTGGACTGGCTGGTGGTGCGCGACCTCAACCTGATCGAGAGCGCCACCTGGTGGAAGGACGGCCCGGAGATCGAGACCGGCGAGCTGGTCACCTCCGAGATCGGCACCGAGGTGTTCTTCTTCCCGGCCGCCGCCCACACCGAGAAGAGCGGCAGCTTCACCAACACCAACCGGCTGCTGCAGTGGCACCACCGGGCCGTCGAACCGGCCGGCGACGCCCGCAGCGACCTGTGGTTCATGTACCACCTGGGGCGGATCATCCGCGAGAAGCTGGCCGGCTCGCACGACCCGATCGACCGGCCGATACTCGACCTGACCTGGGACTACCCGGTCGAGGGCGAGAGCGCGGAGCCGGTCGCCGAGGCGGTGCTCGCCGAGATCAACGGCTGGGACTCCGAGGGCCGCCCCCTCGACGGGTACGCCGAGCTCAAGGACGACGGCTCGACCGCGTGCGGCTGCTGGATCTACTCCGGCGTGTACGCCGGCGGCGTCAACCGGGCCGCCCGCCGCAGACCGGCCGCCGAGCAGGACTGGATCGCCGCCGAGTGGGCCTGGGCCTGGCCCGCGAACCGGCGCGTGCTCTACAACCGCGCCTCGGCCGCGCCCGACGGCCGCCCGTGGAGCGAGCGCAAGAAGCTCGTCTGGTGGGACGAGGGCGCGGGCGGCTGGACCGGCTTCGACGTGCCCGACTTCGAGACCGGCAAGGCGCCCGGCTACCGTCCCGAGCCCGGAGCTCGGGGCGTGGCGGCGTTGTCGGGCATCGACCCGTTCATCATGCAGGCCGACGGGAAGGGCTGGCTGTTCGCCCCCTCCGGGGTCGTGGACGGGCCGCTGCCGACGCACTACGAGCCGCAGGACTCCCCCGTGGCCAACCCGCTCTACGGGCACCAGCGCAATCCCGCGCGCAAGCTGTACCCGCACGAGGACAACCGCTACCAGCCGAGCGGCGAGGAGCCGGGCGCGTCGGTCTACCCCTACGTGGTGACCACGTACCGGCTGACCGAGCACTTCACGGCGGGCGGGATGAGCCGGCACACGCCGTACCTGGCCGAGCTGCAGCCGGAGATGTTCTGCGAGGTCTCGCCCGAGCTGGCCGCCGAGCGCGGGCTCGTCCACGGCGAGTGGGCCACGATCGTCACCGCGCGCAGCGCCATCGAGGCGCGGGTGCTGGTGACCGACAGGATCGCGCCGCTGCACCTGGACGGCAAGGTCGTCCACCAGATCGGGCTGCCGTTCCACTTCGGGCCCAACGGGCTGGCCAAGGGCGACGCGGCCAACGAGCTGTCGGCGATCTCGCTCGACCCCAACTCCCACATCCAGGAGGTCAAGGCCCTGTCCGCCGACATCCGGCCGGGGCGCAGACCCAGGGGCCCGGCGCTGCCCGAGCTGGTGCTGACCTACCGGCAGCGGGCGGGCGTGACCGAGCGCACCGGAACGGAGGTGTGACCCGTGGCCTTCGACCTGGATCGGGCGCCGCTCGACGCCGGATACACCGACCCGCCCAAGCGCATGGGCTTCTTCACCGACACCAGCATCTGCATCGGGTGCAAGGCGTGCGAGGTGGCCTGCAAGGAGTGGAACGCGGTGCCGGAGGACGGCCTGTCCTTCACCGGCATGTCCTACGACAACTCCGTCGGGCTGGGCGCCGACACCTGGCGGCACGTCGCCTTCGTCGAGCAGCGCAAGCCGCTCGGCCACCAGGAGGCCGGCGCCCGCGACCTGGACTTCCGCTGGCTGATGGCCTCCGACGTGTGCAAGCACTGCACGCACGCGGCCTGCCTCGACGTCTGCCCGACCGGCTCGCTGTTCCGCACCGAGTACGGCACGGTCGTGGTGCAGCAGGACGTCTGCAACGGCTGCGGCTACTGCGTGCCCGCCTGCCCGTACGGGGTGATCGGCAAGCGCGAGGAGAGCGGCACGGCGGCCAAGTGCACGATGTGCTACGACCGGCTGGAGGTCGGCCAGGAGCCGGCCTGCGCCAAGACGTGCCCGACGGACTCCATCCAGTTCGGCGAGCTGGACGAGCTGCGCGAGCGCGCCGCCCGCCGCCTGGAGCAGGTCCGCGAGGCCGGCACGACCTCGGCCCGCCTGTACGGCCACGACCCCGCCGACGGCGTCGGCGGCACGGGCGCCTTCTTCCTGCTGCTGGACGAGCCCGAGGTGTACGGCCTGCCGCCCGACCCCGTGGTGACCACCAGGGACCTGCCGTCGATGTGGCGGCACGCGGGCGCGGCGGCACTCGCCCTGCTCGCCGGGACGGCCGTGGCGGCGGCCTGGAGGAGGGGCAGATGAGCAGCCAGACCGACGTACGCCTGGACGACTCGCCGGACCTGCGCACCGAGCGCGACGCGACGCCCGGCTCGGCGGGGCACGGCAGCAGGTCGCTGCGCCCGCCGCAGCGGGACGCGGGCTCCTACTACGGGCTTCCCGTGCTGAACGCGCCGACCTGGCGCGACCACGACATCGCCGGCTACCTGTTCCTCGGCGGCCTGGCCGGGGCCTCCTCCACGCTGGCCGCCGCCGCCGCGCTGACCGGACGGCCCCTGCTGGCGCGGACGGCCAAGGTCGCGGCGCTCGGCGCGGTCGGCGGGTCGCTGTACGCGCTGATCCACGACCTCGGCAGACCTGAGCGGTTCCTCAACATGCTGCGCGTGTTCAAGGTGACCTCGCCGATGAGCGTCGGCACCTGGATCCTGACGGCGTACGGGCCGCAGGCCGGGGTGGCGGCGGTCACGGAGCTGACCGGGCTGTTCCCGCGTCTGGGGCGGGTCGCGACGGTCGGGGCGGGGGTGGCCGGGCCGGCGCTGGCGACGTACACGGCCGCGCTGATCTGCGACACCGCCGTGCCCGCCTGGCACGAGGGGTTCAGGGAGATGCCGTTCCTGTTCGCGGGGTCGGCCGCGGCCTCGGCGGGCGGGCTCGGCATGCTGGCCGCGCCGCTCGCGGAGGCGGC
>JABFVJ010000471.1 GCA_013362835.1 Nonomuraea sp.
CAGCACCGCGGGCGCCGCCAGCAACGGCGAGGCCCCGAGGCCGCCCGCCGCCAGCAGCGGCGTCACCAGCACCGGCGCCGACGCGAACCCCAGCGTGCCGCCCAGCGAGAACCAGCTCATCCGTACGTGACTGCCCGCGCTCGCGACCCTGGCCAGCCGCGCCGACTCCGGATGGTAGGCCGCCACCCCCAGCCCCGACAGCGCCGCGGCCAGCCACGTCAGCACGTACGACTCCGTCACCCCCACCAGGGCCACCCCCGCCCCCGCGACGAGCGTGCTCACCGGGATCACCCACGGCAGCCGCCACCGATCGGTCAGCAGGCCGAACACCGGCTGCACGATCGAGGACGACAACGTCGCCGCGAGCACGATCCCCGACACCGCCACATAGCCGTAGCCGCGCCCGGCCACCAGGAACGGCACCAGCGCCGGCACCGCCCCCTGATAGAAGTCCACACTCCCGTGGCCGGCCGAGAGCGCCCAGATCCTGTTCACGGTTCGATGATTTCCTGGCGCCTACTGGCCTGCTTCCGATAAAATGCCAATCTATGCCGAATGTCCGCCACACCTCGGTCGCGCCCACCGGCCGCAGACCCCTGGCCCCCGGCGCCGGCATCGACGCCCACCGGCACGACACCCACCAGATCGTCTACGCCTGCAGCGGCATGCTCTCCGTCACCACCGGCTCGGGCACCTGGGTCGCCCCCGCCAACCGCGCCATCTGGGTGCCCGCCGGCACCGTCCACGAACACCGCGCCCACGGCACCACCGACCTGCGCCTCGTCGGCCTGACCGGCAACCCGCTCGGCCTCGACCGGCCCGCCGTGCTCGCCGTCGGCCCGCTCCTCCGCGAGCTCATCATCGCCTACACCGACGACGACGCCCCCGCCGCCGACGGCGAACGCGAACGGCTGCTCGCCGTCCTGCTCGACCGGCTGCGCCGCGCCCCCGAGCAGCCCTTCCACGTGCCGTCGGCCCGCGACCCGCGCCTCGCCGCCGTCTGCGCCATGCTGCACGACGACCCCGCCGACGGCCGTACGCTCGCCGAGCTCGGCGCGCAGGCCGGCACCAGCGGCCGTACTCTCGCCCGGCTGTGCCGCCGCGAGCTCGGCATGAGCTTCCCCCAGTGGCGTACACAGCTCCGCCTGCACCAGGCGCTGCTGCTGCTCGCCGACGGGCTGCCGGTGACCACGGTCGCCCATCGTTGCGGGTGGGCCTCGGCGAGCGCGTTCATCGACGTGTTCAGGCGCGCGCTCGGGTACACGCCGGGCCGGGCCTTTACATTGTAGATTCGCTACAATCGCCTCTTGTGAGCACTTCGAAAGCCAAGGGCGGCGGCACACCGGCCACCGTGGCCCTGACCAAGGCCAAGGCCGACTTCACGCTCCACCCCTACGAGCACGACGCGAGCGCCCAGGCCTACGGCGAGGAGGCGGCCGACGCGCTCGGCGTGCCGTACGAACGCATCTTCAAGACGCTGGTGGCCGAGGTCGAGAGCGGCCTCGCGGTGGCGGTCGTGCCGGTGTCGGGCAAGCTCGACCTCAAGGCGCTGGCCTCGGCCCTGGGCGGCAAGCGGGCCGCGATGGCCGACGCGGCGAAGGTGGAGCGGGTGACCGGCTACGTGGTCGGCGGCATCAGCCCGCTCGGGCAGCGCAAGCAGCTCCCCACGGTCGTCGACTCCTCGGCGCTCGACTTCGAGACCATCTACTTCTCGGCCGGCAAGCGCGGCCTCCAGATCGAGACCGCGCCCGACAACCTGATCACCCTCACCCGCGCCGTCACGGCCCCGATCGGCAAGGCCGGCTGAGCTCGGCGCTAGTGCAGGCGGTGGCGGGGCCTGCGGTGTGACGGGTCGAGGAGGCTGCGGCCGAGCAGCCGCTCGAACAACCGGCGGTGCTTGCGGATGAAGGCGCGCTCGCCGCGGTGCCGCCGGCCGAAGGCGCGGTCGCCGTTCCGCTTCTTCTTCTTGTCCTCCTCCGCCTCCGCCTCCTTCAGCCCGGGGGTGAACCCGCCGCCGAAGCGGCCCATGTCCGGCCCGGGGAAGCCCCTCGGCTCGGTGTTGCGCAGCGCGTGCCCCATCGACTCCACCCAGATGGGCCCCGGCAGCGACGCGCCCTGGACCGCGCCGTAGTACTGGTCCCCGATCTGCACCCCCTGCAGCGGGAACTTGTAGGAGCCCCGGATGTCCCCGAGGCTGACCGCCGCCGCCAGGTCCGGCGTGTACCCGGCGAACCAGGCCGAGGTGTAGCCGTTGTTCGTGCCCGTCTTTCCCGCGGCCGGGCGGCCGATGCTCTGCCCCTGCATGGTGCCCTTGTCGAACACCCCGGTCAGCACGTAGTTGACCGCGTCGGCGACCTGCCGGTCCATGACCTGCTCGCAGGAGGGCGGCACGTGCGTGCGCCGGCCGTTCCTGTCGGTGATCTCCATGATGGCGAGCGGCCGGCAGTGCACCCCCCGCGCCGCGAACGTGGCGAAGGCGGCCGCGACCGTCAGCGGGTCCATCTCGTTGACGCCCAGCGTGAACGTGGGCACCTCGCGCAGCGGCCCCCCGTCGGCCCTGACCGCGCCGAGCGCCTTCGCGGTCTTGACCACGTCGCAGAGCCCGACCTTGCGCTCCAGCATCATGTAGAAGATGTTGACCGACTTCCAGGTGCCGGTCTCGATGCTGTGCGGCCCGCCCGAGCCCTCGCCGCTGGCGTTGAGTATGCGCGTGTCCGGGTCGTTGACGGGGTGTCCCGAGCAGTCGCGGTAGCCCGCCGAGGGCACCAGCTCACCCGGCGTCTGGAAGCCGTCGTTGAAGTGCCACCCCTGCTGCAACGCCGTGGCCAGCGTGAACACCTTGAACGTCGACCCCGCCTGGAACCCCTGCCCGCCGCCGTGCGCCACGTCGGCGGGGAGGTTGAAGGTGGTCTTGGGCCCGTTCTTCTTGTTGCCCGGGTTGCGGCCGAAGCGCTTGCTCGCCGCCATCGCCCTGATCCGGCCGGTCGCGGGCTCGACCATGGCCTCGGCGGCCACCTCGGTGTCCTCCGGCGAGACGTGCCGCCGGATGGCGTTCTCCGCCGCGCGCTGCGCGATCGGGTCGAGTCCCGTCCTGATCGTCAGGCCGCCCCTCGCCAGCCTGGCCCGCCGTTCGGCGGGCGTGTTGCCGAACGCCGGGTTCGACATCACCTCGTGCTGGACGTACAGGCAGTAGAACGGGTACGCGCTCTGCCCGCAGCCGCCCGGCTCCGGCCGCAGCCGCAGCGCCAGCGGGGACGCCTTGCCGGCGTCCGCCTGCGCCTGCGTGATCAGCTTGAGCCCGGCCATGCGGTCCAGCACGAGGTCGCGCCGCTCCTTCAGCCGCGCCTGGTGCGACCTGCCCAGCGAGGGATCGGTCGAGTACGGCATCCGCACCGCCCCCGCCAGCGTGGCCGCCTGCGTCAGCGTCAGCTTGGAGGCCGAGGTGGAGAAGAACCGCCGGGCCGCCGCCTCGACGCCGTGCGCGCCGGCGCCGAAGTAGGCGATGTTCAGGTACCGCTCCAGGATCTCGTCCTTGCGGTACTTGCGTTCCAGGGCGAGCGCGTACCGCAGCTCGGTGATCTTGCGGGCCATGTTCGGGGCGCGCGCCCTGTCCCGCTCGGCGTCGGTACGCGCGCTCTCGACGAGGATGTTCTTGACGAGCTGCTGCGTCAGCGACGAGCCGCCCTGCCGGATGCCGCCCGCCTGCGTGTTGGTCAGCAGCGCCCGCAGCGTGCCCCTGACGTCGAGGCCGCCGTGCTCGTAGAAGCGGGCGTCCTCGATGGCCACGATGGCCTTGCGCATCACGGGAGCGACGGCGGCCAGGCGCACGGCCGTCCTGTTGGCCTCGTAGAACTGGGCGAACTGCCTGCCGTCCTTGTCCAGCAGCCTGGTCACCTGTGCCAGCGGCTCCTCGCGGGGCGCGGAAGGCAGGTCGACGAAGGTGTCGGCGACGTTCTTGGCGGCCAGCCCGCCGCCGCTCACCACGGGCACGGCCAGTGCCGCCGCCAGCACCCCGCCGAGCGCCCCCGCCATGGCGAGGCCACCGATGGATCTGAGTACGGTCACGCAGATGATCTGCAACCAGCAGATCACCGGCAAACGCCCGCTTCCCTCGTCTTTACCGTTCTCTACGGATGTTCAGACCAAGTGACGCGAACTGCTCGAACGGCTTGTGGTACCCCCGTTCGATGTGGTGTACCCCGCGCAGCGTGGACGGCCCGTCGGCCACCGCCGCCGCCAGCACCGCCGAGAACCCGGCCCGGATGTCGGGCAGCGTCACGTCGGCGCCCTTGAGCTTCGACACGCCGCGCACCACGGCCGAGTGCCTGGCGTTGGTGTCGTGGTAGCGGCAGGCGGGGCCGCCCAGGCACTGGTCGAACACCTCGATCTCGCAGCCCATCCTCTGCAGCGCGGGCACGTACACCAGGCGGTTCTCGAAGACCGTCTCGTGCAGCACCGACATGCCCTGGCTCTGCGTGAACAGCACCATGAGCGGGGTCTGCCAGTCGGTCATGAACCCGGGGTGGGTGTCGGTCTGCACGGCCGCAGAACGCAGGCCCTCGGGCGGGGCGGTGGCGCACAGGTACTCGTCGTTGATGTCGAACTGGGCGCCCATCCTGGCCAGCGTGGTGATGGCGGTGACCAGGCGGTCCTGCGGGCAGCCGTGCACGCGGACCTCTCCCCCGGTGATCAGCCCGGCCGCCAGGTAGGAGAACGCCTCGATGCGGTCGCCGTTCAGCCAGGTGGAGGCGCCGCGCAGGCGTTCGACGCCCTCGATGACGATCCTGCGGTCGGGCGAGAGCTCGATCCGCGCGCCCATGCGCTGCAGGAACAGCGCCAGCTCCACCACCTCGGGCTCCATCGCCGCGTTCTTCAGCACGGTCTTGCCCTCGGCCAGCACCGCCGACATGAGGATCGTCTCCGTCGCCCCCACGCTGGGGTACGGCAGTTCCAGCCGCGCCCCGTTGAGCCGCTTGGCCTTGGCGGAGATGCCGGAATCACCCACCTCGACCTCGGCGCCCATCGAGCGCAGCGCCTCCACGTGGAAGTTCACCGGCCGCCGCCCGATCGGGTCGCCGCCGACCAGCGGGACGAACGCCTCCCCCGCCAGGTGCAGCAACGGGCCGAGCATGAGGATCGGGATGCGGTTCAGCCCCGTGAACGCGTCGGGCACCCGCGGCCTGATCTCCGCGCCGCGCTCGATGCGGATCTCGTTGGCGGTGATCTCGACGTGGATGCCGAGCGCCTCCAGCATCGCGGCGGTGATGCCGACCTCGCCCACGTCGGGAGCGTTGTGGATGCTGCTCTCGCCGTTGCCGAGCATGGCGGCGACCATGTGCTTGGACACACCGTTCTTGGAGCCCCGTACGACGACGTCCCCGCGCAGGGGGCCGGAGGGCTCTATCGACCAGACCTCTTCTGCAATCACGAAGTGAGCCTAACCGGGGGATACCATCGAGCTGTTTCAGACGCACTTGTGAGGGGGAGTGGCGTGACGAGGGAAGTACGCGCTTTTGCGGTAACTGTCCTCATACTCGCCGCTCTCGGAGTCCTCGCCGGGCTG